>SSHD01000044.1 GCA_008017255.1 Acinetobacter sp. | reverse complement strand
GCCCCCCCCAGTTAATAGGATTTGCCCTACTAATCCATCAGCATTAATTCCCCCTTGTAAGTAATTCATTGGTACTTTTAGTTTGAAACGTGGAGCCTTGTTTTCAACATCCCCTGGTGAATCTACATATAAAACTCGATCTACTATTTGAAACTCAGGTGCATTTCTTTGATTGAACTTCAATAGCCTTTCTTTTTCCCGCTCTTCGGGAGGAGGGAAGCATGCAAGCAGTCCCAAACTTAGAAGTAGTAAAAAAATCACTTTGAGGTTCCGATTGAATAATTTTCGGTTCATGTTTTTTCTCAGTATCTTTATTTTGATTTAAATAATTGAATCGGTCTAACTTTCTCGACTTCATTAAACAGTGAAAAAGTTTGGTTCACATAATTCACTACCCCAGAAATTAGCTACATATATTGCATTAACTCAGGTGTTTTCTCTGCTTGTATGAGTTTTATTGTGCGTGATAGGTCATAACCATCAAACTGACAATAAAAAATAGAGCAGTGCTTTTTTTATAAAATTAGGTGACAATTTACTCAAGTCATCCATAGAAAAACAAGCATGCAAAACCAATTAGAGCAACTGATCCAAACGCATAATATCATCTTGTTTGATGGTGTATGCGTACTCTGTTCGGCATGGGCAAATTTTATGATTCAGCACGACCCACAGTATCAATTCAAACTGGTGTCGGTGCAGTCCAAACTCGGACAACAACTGTTAAGCACATATCAACTGCCGACAGATCATTTTGAAACTATGGTGCTGCTCGAACAAGGTCAACTCTATACCGAATCTACTGCCTTTTTGCGGATTATTCAGCGCGTGGGCTTTCCTTATTCAATACTTAAATACGGCAAAGTTATTCCCAAAGTGGTGCGAGATTTTGCCTACCGGCGTATTGCACTCAATCGTTATTGGCTGTTTGGTCAAACTGAACAATGCTATGTCGCCACAGCAGACGTTCAACAGCATTTTTTATCAGATGAGTTGTTAACATGACCAACCCAACCACAACTTTGCAGCAAATTTTAAAGTTCTGCCAACTCATACTCGCCCTACTGTGGTTCTATCAAGGCTTAGTGCCAAAACTGATTTTTCAGGTTGCAGATGAGCAATATGTTTGGCAGCAACTCAACGTCCCACTGGCTTATATTGGCGGGTTGATTTCCTTGTCTGGCATCGCTGAAATGATTTTTGGCAGCTTATTTTTATTCATCACGCATAAGTATTTGCATTATTTAAGTATTTTCAGTTTGATTGGGTTATTTATGTTCGTGTTATTCATTTATCCCAATCAAATCTATCAAGCCTTTAACCCTGTGGTAATGAATATTGCCATGATTAGCCTTTCAATCATTGCCTTGTGCTGTATTCGTACGTTGCAAAACGCTAAGCCCGAATAAAATGCCCTTCACGAATACAATAAAATGGATTGACCAATTTTGACGAATGCTTTAGCGCCTGCTGCAATTCATGTTCAGGCGCATCACGGTCTTCATCGGTCAGTTGAAAAGTTCGATAATGTATCGCCAATGAACGGTGTGCATGTAAGTCTAAATGTGCATGAAAGGCATCTTGTGGATTCATATGCACATAGCGCATCAGCATGCGCGGTTCATACGCCCCAATCGGCAATAACGCCACGCGTACATCGCCATAGCGTTCATGTATTTGCTTAAAATGCCCTGCATAACCCGTATCGCCAGCAAAAAAACAATGTCCGGTTTTTGCCAACAGTGAAAAACCACCCCACAAAGCTCGATTTTGGTCGCGTAAACCACGCCCCGAAGTATGCTGCGCGGGGGTATAAGCAATGGTCAATTCATCGTGGAACGGAATTTCTTGCCACCAGTCCATTTCAATCACATGTAAATGCTTCGGCAAATAAAAACCATTGCCCAAACCGGTATAAATCGGCATGGCAAATTTTTGATGCAACCATTCTAGAGTTGCTAAATCCATGTGGTCATAATGATTATGGCTGAGTAACACACCATGAATGGTCGGTAACTGTTCGAGCGCAATACCTGCCGCACAGACCCGCTTTGGCCCATGATGCTGCATAGGACTGACATACTCAGACCACACTGGATCGGTTAAAAAATTATAGCGCCCAATTTGAATCAGCACTGTGGCATGCCCCACAAACCACATTTGCCAGTCATCTAAACTGGCATGCGGGCGGTTTTGCGGATGTTCAAGTATTTGATTATGTACATTTAGCTCTTGGTTTGGGTCAACCTGCCAAGTAAAAAATTTGCGCGTTAGCAACCATTTGAATAGCCCTTTACGATCAAACGGCGTGAGCGGTTTGTCCAAATTATAGAACCGATCGACCCCGCAATGCTCAGAAGTTTCATGCGGAAAAGGCGGTTTTTTCCAAGCATGACTCAGGCAAGATTGTGTCGGCAATTGGTAAGTTAATGTCGGCGTATCTTTCATGTACTTCTTCTATGCTGGAAACAAATCGCACCAGAGAACAAATATTTTAATAAGCTGAATGTTTTGGCTTTAAGTATCAGCAAATCAATCCTTTGTCTCATTTTTTAACGGCGCAAATGACATCTAAGTCATCGTCTTTGATCCTAACATAAGGGCTGTATTTGTGCTGATTTTTTTCCAGTTGAGCGCACTACATTGTTGATTCCCTTAGCAAACTGCACCCAATTTGCATCCATTTTATAAAAAGCATATTGTATATAAAAACAGCTGCTATATAATGCGCCCAATCAAATCCGTTTGCACAATTAAGACATTTCAACAATAAAAATCAGCCATGTTTGGATGGGTTTCATGGAATTACGCCATTTACGTTATTTTATTACAGTCGCAGAAGAGCTCAGCTTTAGTAAAGCTGCGTTAAAATTACATACCGCACAACCATCATTAAGCCAACAAATCAAAGACTTAGAAGATAAGATTGGGGTGCAATTGTTTTATCGCACCAAGCGTAAAGTTGAACTCACCGAAGAAGGTCAGGTGTTTTTAGAACAAGCTCGTCTCACTTTGGCTCAGGCCGATAAAGCCGTGACCATGGCACGCCAAGTTGCCGCTGCTAAGGTGCAATGCTTACGTATTGGCTTTGTGCCATCGGCTGAAATTCGTATTTTCCCGTATATTTTGCCACGTTTAAGAGTGACCAATCCGAATCTGCAAATTCGCACCCATAACCTCAAACCGGCAGAGCAAATTAATGAATTAAAAAAGGGCGAGTTAGACATTATTTTTATTAATGAAGATTTCAAAACCGATACGTTTAGCAGTCAATTGGTGCTCAAAGAGCCTTTAGTGTTTATGCTGCCCAAACAACACCCTTTGGCTGAACAGGCGAAAATTTCGGTGCAACAGTTGCAAGGGGTAATCCTCACCATCTTCATGCCCATAGTGTCCATACCGCTGTTTCATATCATTAAGCAATATATGGATAAACAACAGATTCAATTTCAAAAAATTCAAGAAGTATATGCCTTAGCCGAAGCGGTTCAAGCAGTACATAGCGGACAAAGTTGCGCCATTGTCCCTGCCTATATGCAGGCACTAGCAACCGATCAGGTGTTGGTACGACCTTTAAATCCACCGCTGCCTTGTTTTGATGTATTTATGGGCTATAACAAACATGAGCCAGCGCTCGGCATTCAGCAATTTTTACAAGAAATACGTCAGGTCTTTGCCTTAGAGTCACAGCCTACAGCATAATCTATCGAGATACAAAGCCAAAAATAGCCGCAAGTTGCGGCTATTTTTTATTGCAGTATTTTAACTTCCAGTCAGCGCAGTCGATTGCAACATAGTCTGTAAATAGCCATGTAACTCAGCAATATTATCGGCAATGGTTAAAGGCTGATAACGCTGTAAGGTTGCCACGCTATGCACACCATAACTCACACCTATACGTGGCATATTTAAGTTTTGCGCCATTTCTAAATCATAACTGGTGTCGCCGACCATCATCGCGCACTCTACTGCCACATCCATTTCCGTTAGAATTTCTTGCAACATCAGTGGATGCGGTTTGGACTTGGTTTCACTGGCAGCACGGGTAATATCAAAAAGATGGTGACTGTTGGTTTGGCTCAGCACTCGATCCAACCCTTTACGGCTTTTACCCGTTGCCACCGCCAGTTTTAACCCCTGCTGTTTTAAATCTGCCAATAATTCCGCCACACCATCAAACCATGCATCATCAGTTGAATTTGCAACATAGTGTTCGCTATAGCACTGTAAAATATCTTGTTGTAAATGCGGAACTTGCGGAAATAAAATTTGCATGACTTCAGGTAAGCCTAAGCCAATAATGCTTTTTGCCGCATCATCGGTTAAAGGTTGCTGAAACTGCTGTGCTGCATATTGCAAACTGGCAACAATTTGCCCGACCGAATCGAATAAAGTACCATCCCAATCAAAAATAACTAGCTCGATATTTTGACTCATGGCGATTTTCTCAACGCGTCTAAAATCTGCTGCATATCGTCTGGTAGCGGCGCTTCAATGACTGGGTAATCTGGAATTTCCAAGCGTAGTGCATGTAAACATAATCGTCTGGCTTCTGGTCCATTGTATGCACTGTTATGCCCATATTTATCATCACCCAACAGCGCATGACCAATACTTAAACCATGCACGCGAATTTGATGAGTTCGTCCCGACAAAGGCGAAGCATGCACATACGTGGTGGTTTTAAAACGCTCCATCACTTTCCATTGGGTTTTGCTGGGTTTGCCTTCTTTGCTGACCCGCACCCGACGCTCGCCATTGGCAAGTTCATAACGCAATAACGGCGCATCAATCAATTGCTGATCTAAACTAACTTGCCCTTTTACAATTGCAGCGTAAGTTTTCTGAATTTTATGTTCACGGAGTAAATCTTGCAGCAATTTTAAAGTGCTACGTTTTTTACTAATCATCACCAAACCAGAAGTGTCGCGGTCTATCCGATGAATCAGCTCTAAATATTTTTTACCTGTGGCAGCACGCAAGGCTTCAATCAGCCCATACGCCACACCACTCCCGCCATGTACCGCAATGCCAGAGGGTTTATTGACCACCAACAAACCTTCATCTTCATATACCACACGACTCAGTAGGCTTTGCGCCACACTGTCACTGACTGGTGCAGCCGTTTCATCTTTTTGTTCATAGCGAATCGGCGCCACTCGAACTTGGTCGCCAATACTCAAACGTGTTTCGGCTTTGACTCGTTTTTTATTGACCCGCACCTGTCCTTCACGAATTAAACGATAAATACGACTTTTCGGCACACCTTTTAAACGGCTAAATAAAAAGTTATCAATGCGCTGCTCAACTTGGTGTTCATCTACGTCAAACCAAGTGACACTTTGCCATTGCGGGGTAGAATCCATACGCTCGATTAATCCAAAATTTGCTAAATGTGATTAAAAATTGACCACTTAGATAAGTTATTTCACACGAAACCTAAACTTAGCCCATAGGCAGATGCCGCAAGGTTTGATATATTCAACGCACGGATACCGCCGAAAGTGAGCATCGAGTCGGAAATTTTATGAAATTAAAGTTTCACATCGATACGATTTTCACCGATCACACGGATAGGTCCTAAAGAATTATGCCGCCGCCGAAGGCTTATTATATCGGCAAAAGGCAGACTGTTGTATTTAATTGTGCCGATGCACCGACAGTTTGTTCTAAAAATATGTCGCCAACTTTTAGTTGGTTATTAAAGGTAAACTGATCCACATCAGACAATTTGCTCCCTGATTTCGCGTTCAGGCTAAAGCGTTGATGCATTGGAACGGCTCCGCAGCGATACGACGATCATTCCGTATCCAGACCTGTAGAACCGGTCGACTACCCTGCTTAATGACAGTGTAAGTCAGCATCCAATGTACCGCTCATCCGCCAGTGAAGCGTACAGGAACTTTTGGTTGGGTCGGATGATTGATATTTCACCTCAGATGTAAGAACATCGCTGAAATAGCAATCATCCGAAGATTGAAACAGTTTGTTGAACATCAGAATCGCCACCTCAAAACCCCATGCTGGATATTTACAGTCAGTGGTTTTAGAACAACGTACATAAACGTTGCGTCTAGGTTTTGGGTGCGCCAATTCGATGCTGACTGAAAAGTATTGAGCTAATTTTGCTGATGTGCATCGCTATTAGGTGTCACATCTATGAAACGTATGTTGATTAATGCAACTCACGCCGAAGAAGTTCGCGTTGCACTTATCACTGGTAACCGTCTGTACGATTTCGATTTAGAAAACCGTACTCGTGAACAAAAAAAATCAAATATCTATAAGGGTCATGTCACCCGCGTTGAACCGTCTTTAGAAGCGGTTTTTGTCGAATACGGCGCAGGTCGTCAAGGCTTCTTGTCCATGCGTGAAATCGCCAACTCGTATTTCAAAGCCGACCCACGTCAAACTTCAAATATTCGTGAACTGATTACCGAAGGTACCGAACTACTGGTACAAGTGGAAAAAGAAGAACGTGGCAACAAAGGCGCTGCATTATCTACCTTTATTTCACTGGCGGGTCGTTATTTAGTACTCATGCCAAACAACCCGAAAGGCGGCGGTATTAGCCGTCAAATTTCTGGTTCAGTGCGTGAAGAACTGAAAGAAATTTTATCTTCTTTAACTTTGCCTCGTGGCATGAGCGTGATTGTTCGTACTGCAGGTATTGGGCGTTCGCAAGAAGAACTACAACTAGACCTACAACATTTGCTTGATCTTTGGGCACAAATTCAAGCTTCAGCCAGTTCTGGTCCATCGCCAATGTTAGTACATCAAGAAGCAGGTGTCGTCACCCGAGCGATTCGTGATTATTTACGTGATGATGTGGCAGAAATTTTAATTGATAGCGAACAAGCCTATAACGAAGCCTATAACTTTGTTAAAGCGGTCATGCCACGCCAGTTAGACAAGTTAAAAACCTATACCTTAAATGAGCCGTTATTTGCTCATTTTGCCATTGAAAGTCAAATTCAAACGGCCTATGAACGTGAAGTGAAATTGCCTTCAGGTGGTTCAATTGTCATTGACCAAACCGAAGCATTGGTTTCAATTGATATTAACTCGGCTAAATCTACTCGTGGACAAGACGTTGAAGATACCGCGTTAAATACCAACCTAGAAGCCGCAGAAGAAATTGCTCGTCAACTCCGTTTACGTGATATTGGTGGTTTGGTGGTGATCGACTTTATCGACATGACCAAAGACCGTAACCAACGTATGGTCGAAGCCAAACTACGTGAAGCGACGCAAAGCGACCGTGCCCGTATTCAGTTTGGTCAGTTATCGCGTTTTGGTCTCATGGAAATGAGCCGTCAGCGCTTACGCCCGTCATTAGAAGAAGCGACGGGCTATGTCTGCCCACGTTGTCACGGTACTGGCATGGTGCGTGACTTACGTTCGTTATCATTGTCAATTATGCGTAAAGTCGAAGAAATCGCCTTACGTGAGCGTCAAGGTGAAGTGCAAGTTGAAGTGCCGGTTGAAATTGCAGCTTTCCTCTTGAACGAAAAACGCCATAGTTTGGTGTACTTAGAACAAACCTCTACCGTGCGTGTGACTGTACTGCCACATCCACACTTAGAAACCCCGCATTATCACATCCAGTTTAATCCGGAAGGTTTTGCCCCTTCGAGCTATGAACGCACTGAAGCAACGCGTTCAAGCGAAAAAGAACTCGGTTATGAATCTGCCGATTGGCATTTAGGCGAAGTAGAACAGCGCCCTGCTGCGGCACAACACAAAAAAGCTGCTCAAGCACAAAGCACGCAAACCACCCCAACCCAAGCAGTTGCACAAAAATCTGCCAGCCCATGTGCATGGTTAGAAAACTTATTTGTGCAAAAACAAGCGCAAACGGTCGATCAAGCTCGCTCTGCACAAAACGCAGCCGCAGCCATTGAACACATGGTGAATGGTGGTGCAGTTAGCCGTGGTCAATTTGGTCAAGTGAACTCAACAGCGGCAGTCAATAGTGAAGTTGCAGCACCAGCCAGCAACAATGCGTATATGTCACAAAGTCCTGTGAAACAAGAAGCACGCGAAGCCTTTAGCAAAGATGACAAATCATCTCGTCAAAATTCATCGCAAAATCAGAAAAAACGTAAGCATAAAGAGCAACGTGAGCAGCATCCGCATGCCCATGAAGCACAACATCAGTTGCATGAAGACGTTGCGCAAGCACCGCGTCACGAACCACGCAACGAGCAACGTAATGAACCGCGCCACGAACCACGTGATGCAAAACGTCCGCCAAAACGCCAACAGCAAAACGAGCAGCAGCAACATTCTGCGCAAGAAATGCAACACAATGGCAATGACGGCGCAGCGCTACCACGCCGTGACCGCAACAATCAGCAGCGTCCAAACCGTCCAAACCGTAACCGCGACCAAAGCGTGTTAAATGACACACCAGCAGTTGCAACTGAAGCGCTCAATCCACAGCACATCAAGGTCGATATGATTGATGCACCTCGTGCAGAAACCATCCACACGGCTTTGGTGGTCAATATTGACCAAGCGCAAAGTGAAATCGTGGCGCTGAACGCACAAACAGCTACTGAAGCATTAGCGCCAGTGGTGGTGTCTAAAGCCGAAACTACGCCGACTGCGCCAAAACAAGCCGCTATTGCCCCTGCTGAAGCGCCAACAGTATCGGTAGCAGTGACACGTGCCAGCAATGACCCACGTTCGCATCGTCGTCAACGTGGCAATTCAGCGACAAATAGTGCGCCCGTTGCACCGTCGCAAACGCCAGGCTTAGGAAATTACACACTCGGCAGTTTAATCCGCCATGTGTATGGTGAAGATTGCACGATTTTGATCGATCAATTTGGTTTAGTGACCACCTTCAACCGTGCATTGCAAAAGTTCGCAGAAACCAATGCACAAGCCGCTGAAACAGCAAACAGCAAAGCCAAAGGTCCAGTAACACGTGATGCTGAACTGCCGACACGTAAACCAAGCGAAGAAGCAGAACCTGCCGCAGTGTTAGCCTTAACGCCACCTGAGTCGCCTACAATTCGGGTTGGCAATGATCCACGTGAACGCCGTCGTTTAGCAAACCTTGCGGCTGAACAAGCTAAAAATGCACCTGCTACAGCTATGGCAGTAGCACAAGCGCCTGAAGCAAATGCCGATGTCGCTGAGCAAACTGTGCAAGCAGCAGAACCAGCTGTACAGCAGCCAGAAGTTGTGACAGAAGCAGTCACAGAAATCGTTGCGGAAACTGCACCTGCAGCAAGTGAAATTGTTGCAGAAGCTGAACGTGCTGAACAGCCAAGTATCAGCGCCGATGAAACCGAAGCGGATGATGATGAAGCTGAACAAGCGAACAAAGACAAAGCGAACCGCCCACGCCGCCCACGTGGTCGTCCACCCAAAAAGAACCCAGTAGGCAATGAATAATTGCTAAATAGTTCGAAATAAAAAAAGCCTAGTCATTGCAATGATTAGGCTTTTTCTTAAGATAGTGTCAAATTCGCTTGTTTAAGCGAGTTCATGCGCCCAAAATAATGACAACTCGCACGAACAGCAACCAAACTGAATGTTGAACACCAAACAAACACTTTCTTGGATTGATCGGAAAATAACATAGGATTGATATGAGCCAGACCACCCAAACCGATATTATTACCCTAAGTACTGTTGCATCGAAATTACCAGATTTCATCAGTAAAGTTCCTCATATCCTGACTGGTCTTAAACATGCCTATTTGCGTACTCCAACCTCTCCTACTGGTTTAGGTGTAGCCTTTGAAAAAGCCGTGAAACGCAATCCGCAAGGCATCGCACTGTTATTTGAAGATCAAAGCTACAGTTATCAGACTTTAAATGAATGGGCCAACCAAATTGCACACTACTATTTGTCAATTGGGGCAAAAAAAGGTGATGTGATTGCGGTGATGATCGAAAACCGCCCAGAATTGGTCGCCACCATTGTCGGTCTAGCTAAAATTGGCGTGACCATTGCGTTAGTGAACACCTCACAAATTGCTAAAGTACTCGCACACAGCATTAACTTGGTCAACCCGATTGCGGTTATTGCTGGCGAAGAAGTTCGTGCTGCGATTGATGAAGTGCGTGCAGAGCTAAAAATTGCAGCAGATCGTTTTTATTGGTTTGCCGACCAAGCCACCCGCAAAAATGCAGGTACAGCACCTCAGGGTTATATCAACCTTGCACAAGTGATGCAATCATTCCAAACCTTTAACCCAGCCACCACACAAACGGTGATTGGTAAAGATGGACTGTTTTACATTTACACCTCAGGCACCACTGGCTTACCAAAAGCAGTGATTTTTACCCATAGTCGTTGGACACTCGCCTATGGCACCTATGGTCATATTTTAAATTTAGGCCCGAAAGATGTCATGTACGTGACCCTGCCGCTGTACCATGCCACTGGCGTGGTGGTGTGCTGGTGTGGGGTGATCGCAGGCAGCTCAACCCTTGCGATACGCCGCAAATTCTCAACCAGTTCATTCTGGAAAGATGTCCAAACCTTCAATGCCTCTGCCATTGGTTATGTCGGCGAACTGTGCCGTTACCTCATGGATGCGCCAAGCAGCGAACTTGACCGTTCGCACCGTGTTACTAAGATGATTGGTAATGGTATGCGCCCAAATATTTGGGGCAAATTCAAACAACGCTTTGGGGTAAAAGAAGTGTTGGAGCTATATGCTTCAAGTGAAGGTAACGTCGGCTTTAGTAACATTTTTAACTTTGAAAATACCGTTGGTTTTTCCCCAACCCCTTATGCCATTGTTGAATTTGATAAAGAAAAAAATGAACTGGTACGCAATGCCAAAGGCTATTGCAAAAAGGTTAAAACTGGCGGTGTTGGTTTGCTAATTGGCAAAATCACCAGTCGCTCACCATTCGATGGCTATACTGACCCTGAAAAAAACAAATCAGTGATTTTAAAAGATGTGTTTGAACAAGGTGACTCGTATTTCAACACTGGCGACTTGGTGCGCGACATTGGTTTCCGTCATGCGCAGTTTGTAGACCGCTTGGGCGATACTTTCCGCTGGAAAGGCGAAAACGTATCGACCACCGAAGTGGAAAACATGGTGTCTGAACATGAAAAAATTGCCGAAGCAGTGGTGTACGGGGTAGAAATTCCAAATACCAATGGTCGTGCAGGTATGGCTGCTATTACCTTAACTGAGGGTGCAGAACTGAACACGGCAGATTTAACCGACATGGTGAACGTCTTTAAAAAATGCTTGCCTGCTTATGCCATTCCAGTGTTTTTACGTGTTCAAGCCAAAGTTGAAACCACAGGAACCTTTAAATACCAAAAGAATAAATTGAAAGAAGACGCTTTTGATCCGAGCAAAACCACCGAACGCCTATTGGTTTTATTACCAGGCGCGAGTTGTTATTGCGACGTAACTGCTGAAATTTTCAATAATATTCAAACTTATCAATACCGTTTCTAAGTTTTCTTAGCTCGTACAGCAGGGGAAATCGTGCTTTTTATAGGCAATCATGCGTATGAATTGCAATTTCCTCTTGTGTTAGCTGAATAAATTGCTAGAATACGCAACATCAAAACGAAGTCGCACAAAAAACTCTTTTTTGTACGACTTGTTTAAGCGATACTTGTAGATACTACGCGCTTCGCTTATCTTGCAAAAATATTTGAAGCGGTGCTTCAAAATTTTTTCAGGGTCGTTAGCTCAGCTGGTAGAGCAGCGGACTTTTAATCCGTTGGTCCCGCGTTCGAATCGCGG
>SSHD01000096.1 GCA_008017255.1 Acinetobacter sp. | reverse complement strand
GGATACGGCTTGGCACGCCAAGGAAACATTTATCAACCACTTCAGATGACAAACCGACCGCTTCGAACACCTGACCACCACGATAAGAGGCAACTGTTGAGATCCCCATTTTAGAAAGTACTTTCAATAAGCCTTTCTCAATCCCTTTACGGAAATTCGCTTGTGCATGGATTGGGTCACCCAATAACTCACCTTTGGCAACCAAGTCATTGATCACATCGTATGCCAAGTAGGGATAAACTGCTGTCGCACCAAAGCCAAGTAATACTGCAAATTGGTGCGGATCACGGGCAAAACCTGTTTCAACCAAAATGTTCGCATCAGTACGCAAACCCGTTTTAATCAAATGATGATGTACCGCACCTGTTGCCAATGCAGAGTTTGCAGGCAAGAAACCTTCACGGAAGTTTTTATCTGTTAATACAATCAGCGTTTTGCCATCACGAACCGCTTGCGCAGTTTCTTCACAAATACGGGCAATCGCTGCTTGTAAGCCTTCAGCTTCAGCATAGTTCAGGTCAATATCAACAACGCCATAGCCTTCGCGCTCTTTTTCAACATCGCGAAGCTGCTGCATTTTTGAATTAGACAATACAGGACTTGAAATAATGATGCGGTCGGCATGCTCTGGACCTTGTTCAAATACGTTTTGCTCACGACCTAAACAAGTTTCCAATGACATCACAATCGATTCACGTAATGGATCGATTGGCGGGTTGGTGACCTGAGCAAACTGCTGACGGAAATAGTCAGAAACATGGCGCACTTGACGAGACAATACTGCCATTGGGGTATCATCACCCATTGAGCCGACAGCTTCCTGACCGCTTTCTGCGATTGGACGCAAAATCTGATCACGCTCTTCAAATGTCACCATAAACATTTTTTGAGCCGCTTTTAACTTATCCCCTGTAAGGCCTTGATCCAAAAGTTGTTCTTCAAGCTGTGGATTGGCCTGTAAGCGAATCGCATGATCACGCAACCATTCACGGTATGGACGCATGTTCTTAAGATGATTGCTGACATCTTTGGTATCTAGCACTTTGCCAGTCAATGTATCGGCTACTAATATTTGACCAGGACCTACACGACCTTTAGATACGACATCTTCAGGTTTGTAGTCCCACACCCCAATTTCAGAGGCTAAAGTGATGTAATCATTTTTAGTGATGACCCAACGCGCTGGACGTAACCCATTACGGTCTAACATACAAATTGCATGACGACCATCTTGAATGACCAATCCAGCAGGGCCATCCCATGCTTCCATATGTTTGGAGTTAAACTCGTAAAACGCACGTAGGTCTGCATCTAAGGTTTCAACATTTTGCCAAGCCGGTGGTACCAACATGCGTAGACCACGGAATAAATCCATACCGCCGCCGACCAAAATCTCCAGCATGTTATCCATACTTGAAGAATCTGAACCGGTAAGGTTTACAATTGGATTTAACTCAGTTAGGCCTGGCAGCAATGGATTTTCAAGTTTCGGCACACGCGCCAACGCCCAGTTACGGTTTGCGGTAATGGTGTTGATTTCACCATTGTGCGCCAAATAACGGAACGGCTGCGCCAAAGGCCAACGCGGCAAAGTATTGGTCGAGAAACGCTGATGGAACACCACAATGTGTGATGCCAAACGTGGGTCAGCTAAATCGGTATAAAAGTCTGCAATTGCAGCAGGCATCATTAAGCCTTTATAGCTAATGACGGTCGAACATAATGTTGTTACATAGAATGATGAATCATTACTCAACAGTTGTTCAGCACGACGGCGGGCTAAAAATAATTTACGGTTAAATTCAACCTCAGTCACACCCATTGGGCAATTGACAATAATTTGTGCAAATGCAGGCATCGATTGCAATGCAATTTCGCCCAAGGCTTCAACATTGGTCGGCACAACACGCCAAGCCAGTACAGTTAAGCCTTCAGATTCAATTTCTTTGGCAAGTACTTGTTTTGAATGTGCAGCAATCGCTGGGTCTAGGTTTAAAAATACCGTACCCACTGCAAACACTTCACTCAGGGTTTTATCGCTGAGTTTTTTCGCTTCTTCACGGAAGAATGCTTTTGGCATCGCCAATAACAGACCACAGCCATCTCCGGTTTTACCATCTGCGGCAATACCACCACGGTGCGTCATGCAACTTAAACTGTGAATTGCAGTTTCGACTAAATGATGGCTTGCTTGACCCTTCATATGGGCAATCAATCCGAAACCACAGTTATCCTTAAACTCATCAGGTTGATATAAACCTTGAGCGGGAGCTACAGTATTAGGCGATGGCATGTGCATAGCGTACCCTTCTTTCAACATGGCTCTTTCGAGCAACAAACAAACAATTCATTTTCTGCGATATTATTGCCGATTTACGTATATAAAGATCAATGCTTCGCAAAAACATTTTTACTGGCGGATTTGCAAATATACGCTGTTCTTAAGCAAGATTCAGCGCATTTACCGACTAAAGTGTTTTCAGTTATTACATTTTATTTATGCAACAACCCCTAAATACTTTCCAATTCACTTAATTTACTAAACAATTCGCACTAAAAATAGCAATGAGCAGAAAAATTAGCACCACAAAAAAGCAAAAAATATGCCAAATATTGAAAAACATGCTAAGCTACTAATAACTCAACAGTAATTAAAAACCGGTGCAACAATAGCACAATTATAGTCAAATACAAATGCACCATATTGGCGCTTAAAGCAACTAAAAAGAATCGTTACAGCCCCAATACGGGGCGTAACTAATTAAATGGATCGCTAACAACTGCACTAGAGTTTTTTGAATTTTCTTTTAGTTTTTCTGCATTTGAATGACTTTGTTCCACATTCACCACATTACCCTGTGCATCACGTTGGGTGACCGTAGTTTTTACCGTGCTCGCTGAATCAATAACCGTTGAATTCTCTCGTCCAACAGTATTCGCTCTAGGTGAGCTATCTCTAACCAGCGTTTCATCCACTTTGGGTAGCGCCGCAGGCTTTAACTGAATGGCATACAATGGACTGGTGCTAGATTTCAATTCATCTGAACCCAAATCATTAATAAACTCGGCATAGCTGGACAATAAATGTGGCTGAGGATGAATTGATTGCGGCAACTGCAAATTCAATTGTGCAAATTGACGCTTTGCCAGTTCAGCATTAGCAAAAACTCCATAGACCAAGACATACTGCTCAAGTTGATCTTGCCCACTCAAACGAAAATAGATAAATTGCGCACGATCGGCACGGCTGGCTAAGAAATTCTTAATGATGGCTTCTTCTGAACTACGGAAAATTTCCATCGTCCATTGGCGTTGATTTTCTTTAATAAACTTTGTACCGCGAAACTCAGCCGCATGCTCGTTGGCAACGACCACACGTGCACTTAAATCCAGCGGATTCACTTCTTTCACTAATGCACCCAAATGTGTAGTTACTGCCACTTTTTCAGGCTGAATTTGCACTTGTGTTTCTGTTTTAGCGGTCTGTTTAACTTCAACCACATCACCACTTTCACTCACAGCCCAAAAAATCAAAGCCGCAATTAGGCAAATAATCGCAAATACCACCCAACTATAATGTTGAATATGTTGCCAAATTGATCGTGATACAGCCATGCTTTTCCCAGTGTATAAATTAGACAGATTGATTTGCCAAAATAGATTGCTTCATCAGCTCAATATCGAAGTCTTTGGTGATAACCGCTTGCCCTAATTGTTTTAGCAGCACCAAACGCAACTGACCATTTAAGACTTTTTTATCATGCGACATATAGGCCAAGAATTGATCCAATGGAATCTGCGGACATGATATCGGCAAAGCTGCGCGCTGAATGATATTTTTTGTACGCTGTACATCCTCAGCAGAAATCCAACCTAAGCGATAGGACAAATCCGCCGCCATCACCATGCCTGTCGCCACCGCCTCGCCATGTAACCATGTGCCATAGCCCATATAAGACTCTATCGCATGCCCAAAAGTATGTCCAAGATTCAATAAGGCACGCTCACCTTGTTCTTTTTCATCATTGGCGACAATACGTGCTTTATGCGCACAGCAACGGTACACCGCTTCGGCCAATAAATTTGCATCACGTGCGAGCAAGGCATCCATGTTTTGCTCTAGCCAGTGTAAAAACTCAACATCACCCAACAATGCATATTTGATCACCTCGGCCAGACCCGCCGAAAGTTCACGATCAGGCAAGGTATCCAGTTGTGCCATATCTGCAAGCACCACTTGTGGCTGCTGAAATGCCCCCAACATGTTTTTGCCTAAGGGATGATTAATGCCGGTCTTGCCCCCAACACTGGAGTCGACTTGTGACAATAAAGTAGTCGGCACTTGTACGAAATACACCCCACGTTGAAAACACGCCGAAGCAAAACCCGCCATATCGCCCACCACACCACCACCTAAGGCCAATACAGTACAGTCCCGATTAAAACCTGCTTCCAGTAAAGCATCAAAAATTAAATTCAAATGCTGCAGATCTTTATATTGCTCACCATCAGGCAAAATACATTGTGCCACTTGCTTATCGAGCTGCAGCAAGGCATCAACATAATGCTGCAAATACAAGGGTGCTACCGTACTATTAGACACCAACATCACTTGTCGACCATGCACATAAGGCGCAAGTAGTTGCTGCGGGTCCAAATGACTGCCAATAAAAATTGGATAACGACGATCACCCAGTTCAACAAATAACGTTTGCATAAAATTAAACCAAAACCAGTCAGGTATCAGATGGAGAGAGAATGAGCTGCAGTATGCGCTGCGCAAGTTCTCGCGCTGCACCTTGATTTGTTTCAATAATATGATCAGCAACTTCACGATATAGCGGGTCACGCTGTGACAACAAATCTCGTAATTTTTGTTCTGGGTCTTCGACTTGTAATAATGGACGGTTTTTATCACGAAAGGTACGCTGCAGCTGTAGCTCCACAGGCGCATAAAGATAAACAACAATACCGCGTTGTTTGAGGAATTTTCGATTTTCTGGTGCTGTAACCGCACCACCACCTGTTGCTAAGACCAATGCAGGTCGGGCGGTCAGTTCATTAAGCACGTTACTTTCGCGTTGTCGAAAGCCTAACTCACCTTCCTTTTCGAAAATCCAAGGAATGGTCGCCCCAGTTTTACGCTCGATTTCATGATCACTATCAATAAAATCTCGACCTAATAACTCTGCTAAATGACGACCAACCGTGGTTTTCCCTGCCCCCATTGGCCCTACCAAATATATATTTGGTAGGGTTTCAAACGCTTTGCTTGGCAAATGCGCCACCTATCTTACTTACAATGAATGAAAATATATTAATGATTTCTGCTTAAAGAGTCATTAACAATTCTCGGTGTCACAAAAATAAGTAGCTCGCGCTTGTTTTCGGTTTTCGAGTCACGACGGAATAATTTACCGACGTAAGGCAAATCCCCCAAGAATGGGACTTTGGTTTGCTTATTCAAATTCTCTTGTTCAAAAATCCCACCTAAAACTACCGTTTCACCATTATCGACCAACACATTGGTATCAATCGAGTTTTTATTAATCGTTAACTGACCAGTTGGTGTCGGTAGTCCAGGTGAATCTTTCGCAATATTCAACTTCATCATGACTTTGCCATCTGGCGTAATACTTGGCGTAACATCTAGACTAAGCGTTGCATTAATAAATTCAGTTTTTGGTACCGCATTGGCTCCACCGCCAGTTGAAGAGGCGTAAGGAATTTGCGTACCCGATTCAATTTTAGCGGATTGCTTATCTGCAGTAAGCACTTTTGGTGTAGAAATCACTTCACCATAACCGTCAGCTTGCACTGCTGATAGCTCTAAATCGAGCATAAAATCAGACAAACTGATCAAACCAAAAGCAATCCGGCTTGCGCCTGGGGTCACTGCACCTAAGTCAACATTTAAATTACTTGGGCGTTCAATGGTGTATTTCCCATCATCATCTGGTGTTCTCAAATCCCAAAGCGTCGTATCACTACCACCCACCAACAGATCATTGTTAGAATTAATACCTTGTGACAAGATTCCCCACTTCACCCCCATTTCTTTGGTGAAATCGGTACTAGCACGCACAATACGCGCTTCAATCATGACCTGCTTCACAGGTACATCGAGCAAATCAATCATTTTTCGAATTTGATCAATTTTTTGCGAGGTATCATTAATAATCAAGGTATTAGTACGAGGGTCAATTGAAATCGTACCTCTCGAGCTAAGCAAACCCTCACCCAAAGAGTCCTCACCACTGTTATTATTACCGCTTCCTGACGAACCACCTCTAGTATTGGCATTCTTGCCTTGCGTAATTAGCTTTTCAATATCTTCAGCTTTAGAATAACTGAGTTGGATATACTCGGTTTGTAATGGTGCGAGCTTTATACTCTGCGCAAGCGCTTTAGCCTGCTCTTCCTCGGCTTTAATCAACTCAGAAACCGGTGCAATCCAAATCACATTACCATTACGGCGCTTATCTAGACTTTTGGTTTTTAGAATAATATCTAGGGCTTGATCCCACGGTACATCTTTTAAGCGTAAAGTAATATTACCCTGTACTGTATCCGCAGCCACCATATTGATACTGGTGAAATCTGCAAGCAACTGCAGCACACGACGCACCTCAATATCTTGGAAGTCTAAAGAAATTTTATTCCCAGTATAAGTTTGTGCTTTGGCTTTCAATGGCGACTTATCTTCTGGGCGTTTTAAGCTAATAGTGAGCTTATTCTCAGCTTGGTATGCCATATACTCATAGCTACCTGCTGTTTGAATAGTAATAACACCATTACCCTTATCATTATAGGCATCAATACTGCCTACTGGCGTAGCGAAATCATTGGCATTTAAACGACGCGCCAAATGGGTTGGAATTTTATTCCCCATGGTACGCACAACAATTTTACTACCCTGTTGTTGCACATCAACTGGTGTATTACTGCCCAGCAGATCAACCACAACCAAACCTTCGCCTTGATGACCGCGTTGGAAACCGATATTAGAAACACCTTGCTGTACTTGACGAGATACCGCCGGCATAACACCCGCAGCAGAAGCCTGAGCTGCATTAATCTTCAATACAAAGGTATTTCCTTCTACACGCGTAGTAAAAGCACCTGCATTTTTTAGATTAACAATCATCCGAGAGCGCTGATTATCGGCTGCAACCTCAATAGAACTTGCCTCATTGGTTGACACTGGAATAGAAGTTTGCTTCAAGCTCTGTTGTGCTTTATCAAAGTCTAAAATCAAACGTGACGGCTGCTCTAACTGATAGGCCTGAGGTTGAGGTGGCAAACCATTGAACATGACACGAATTTCGGTGCCTTGGTCAGCCAAACTCATCGGCACAATATTGGTCATGCTGACTTGTGCTGATGCAACTTGCGCCACTGCTATTGCAACAGCAGCCATAGAAAATTGACGGAATGCATGATTCATGGTCTTCGCTTCCCCAAATAAAGAATCTTTAAACTGTTTTTTCATTGTTATTCCCTTAAATCTTACGGTGCTGGACCAATTAAAACGAGTGTGCGCGGTCTTTCGACATAACCATCTCGTCCATCTGGTACAATTTCCACCAAATCAATCTGTGTTGGGCTAATTTTAGTGATGCGCCCCTGGTTCACGCCCAAATAGTTACCCACTTGCACCCGTTCAACCTGACCGTCTGGCGTTTGAATCAGAGCAATGGTGTGATTACCTTTACCACGCATGCTACCTTTCATGTTTAACGATTCAAGCGCATAACTTTCTAAAGGCTGTGGTTGACGATTGAAATTCGGATAAACCTGCTTACCCGCCATAATCTTCAATTCAGCAGCAAGTGAGCTTGGCATAAATGGGCTTTTCAACTGATGCGCTGCATAATTAAACAACGGCACAGGTGCAAACACAGGCGCTGGCTCGATCGGCAAAGCCGGTTCATTACGAATTTCTGCCATACGCTGATTGACTGCATCGATCCGCGAATCACAACCAACCAAACTAGTAGCAACCAAGAGGCCAAATAAAATCTTATACTTCTTCATTCCTTTGTTCCTCCCTGAGCAGGTGGAGTCGCTGTTTGCGCATTTGCTTGATCATCCGCACCAATATAACGATAAGTTTTTGCCTTTATAGAGTAATTCACCACAGGAATGTCTGATTTTTTCTGCGGATCGGCATTTGCCTCAACCACGAAATCATGCAAAGTCACAATACGCGGCAATGCAGCAATGCCTGTTACAAATGCACCATAAGCATGATAATCACCAGTTGCCTCGATACTAATTGGCTGCTCGATAAAGAACTCTTGTTTGGCTTCATTTTCCAAACGGATGTTTTTAAACTTCAAACCAGAATTCACACCAGTTAAGTTGATATCTTCAACCAAACTCGGAATTTCGGTTTCTTTCGGCAATTGCTCCAACTGCTGAGTAAAGTTAGCTTCCATTTCTTGTAACTGTGCTTGATAAAGCTGCAAGTTACGCAACTTAGAGTCTTTTTCTTTAAACTCATTCAACAAACTCTGCTCTTG
>SSHD01000118.1 GCA_008017255.1 Acinetobacter sp. | reverse complement strand
GTCATGGTTAAAGCATCAAAAACAATTATTTCAGCACATACAAGGCTATTTTCAGCCGCAACTGATTATTGTCACTGGCGTACCGCCCATGCAGCATTTTCCAGCTTTGCCGAATCCATTGGCTTGGTTGTTTGGACAATACGCTGCACAAATGAATCAAACGCTACAACATTGGTTGGCAGCACAGCCGCAGTTTAAATTTCTTGCTTTTGATTTAGAAAAGTTTCAGGCGATGAATTTAGCGCTGGCAAGCGATGGTTTTCATCCCAGTAAAGAAATTTATGCCATTTGGGGACAGCAGGTTGCTGAGTTGATACGGCAATCTTTTGAGCGTTTAGAATAAATTTAAGTTGAACATGCCAACACCAAAAATAAAAAACCATGCACTACAATTCAAGTGGCGCATGGTTTTTCGATTCTCAGATGAAGTGTAACAGGGTTTAATTACCAAGCGCTGGGGTTGCCGCTGCAATCGCTGCTGCAACTGCATCGTCTTCACTTTGTGTGCCGGTATTTGCCGTAACAGGCTTCGGTGTTGTTTGCATTGCAGTGTCATTATTTAATGGCTGTGTTTGCACTGGACGTGTTTCACGGCGAATTTCGGTCGTAGTATTGGTCGTTTCTTCACGACTTATTTCAATTACAGGCTCAACCACAACTGCTGGTTGGCTTACGCTGTCTACAGACGCGTTAATTTCAGCTTGCTCTTGCTGAGTTTCAACAGTTTGTTCTTGCTGATCTTCAGTCTTCGGTTCTTCTTTTTTCACACAAGCTGTCACTAAAAGACCTGTTGCGAGTGCTGCACAAATTAAAAAATTTTTATTCGCCATTGTTCAAACAACATATTAGGTTAAAGACGGCGTGAATTATAACAGTAAATGTCTAGAAAAAAATCATTTGTGGGTGGTGCGTAGGTCGAGATTTTCTAAGTGCTTACAGAAATTATAATTATCGCCCATAAATTTTTACAAAAATTTGGCTTATGCAAAAAATTTGCAACCATCGGCAAAGATTACAGCATTAAAAGCTATAAATCGGATAAATTTGTGACAAAAATGCTGATAGAATAATCAGTTGTTTATAGTTCTTTGAATTGATGCGGTTTGACTTTGCTTTCTAGGGGCAGAGTGCAGTAAAATTGCCCAACATTGTAGGCCGATTTCGGCTCGATTGTACGAGAAACTTAATGACCCATTTTATTTTTGTCACTGGTGGTGTGGTTTCATCACTAGGTAAAGGTATTTCTGCTGCTTCTGTTGCTGCACTTTTGGAAGCTCGTGGCTTAAATGTCACTATGGTAAAAATGGATCCATATATCAATGTCGATCCGGGTACCATGAGCCCATTCCAACACGGCGAAGTTTTTGTTACAGAAGATGGCGCTGAAACTGACTTAGATTTGGGCTACTACGAACGTTTCTTACGTCGTGCCAAAATGACCAAACTGAACAACTTCACCAGTGGTCGTGTTTATCAAGACGTATTAAATAAAGAACGTCGTGGCGACTACTTAGGCGGTACAGTACAAGTTATTCCACATATTACTGACAATATTAAAGAACGTGTGCTACGTGCGGGCGAAGGCTACGACGTTGCGATTGTGGAAATTGGCGGTACCGTGGGTGATATCGAATCGTTACCATTTATGGAATCGGTTCGCCAACTGATGGTCGAACTCGGGCATAAACGCACCATGCTTATGCACTTGACCTTATTGCCATATATTAAATCGGCAGGCGAGCTTAAAACCAAACCAACTCAGCATTCAGTAAAAGAATTACTTTCGATAGGTATTCAGCCAGATATTTTAATCTGTCGTACTGAACACGAAGTCGATGCCGAAACCATTCGTAAAATTGCATTGTTTACCAATGTTGAAGCACGTGCGGTTATTGCATGTCCAGATGCGAAAACGATTTATCAAATTCCACGTAGTTTCTATGAACAAAACGTGGATGATTTAATCTGTGAACGTTTTGGCTTTAACAACTTGCCCGAAGCTAACCTTGAAGACTGGGACAATGTAGTCGAAGCATTGCTGAATCCAGAATTTACCGTGCGTGTAGCAATGGTTGGTAAATATGTAGAATTACCAGATGCTTACAAGTCTGTAAATGAAGCGCTGCTACATGCCGGTATTCAAAACCGTGTAAAAGTGCAAATTGACTATGTCGATGCAGAGTCGTTAGAAGGCAATGATATTTCAGTGCTAAACGCTGCCGATGCGATATTAGTACCAGGTGGTTTTGGCGAGCGCGGTACTGAAGGTAAAATGCGCGCAATCCAATACGCACGTGAAAACAAGCTTCCATTCTTTGGTATTTGCTTAGGTATGCAATTGGCAGTGATTGAATTTGCACGTCATGTTGCAGACTTGCCTGAAGCAACTTCGACTGAATTTAATCGTTCAACGAAATATCCTTTAATTGGTTTAATTACTGAATGGTTAGACGAGCGTGGTGAATTGCAACAGCGTAGTCTTGAGTCAGACTTAGGCGGCACTATGCGTTTAGGTGCACAAAAATCTGAATTGGTTGAAGGTGCAAAAATCCGTAGTATTTATGGACAAGCCGAAATTGTCGAGCGTCATCGCCATCGCTATGAAATGAATGACCGTTTTATTCCAACAATTGAACAGGCAGGAATGAAAATTTCTGGTTATTCATCGGTGCAACATTTAGTTGAAACAGTTGAAATTCCTGAACATCCTTGGTTTATTGCGGTACAATTCCATCCTGAATTTACCAGTTCACCACGTGATGGACATCCATTATTTGCCAGTTTTATTGATGCAGCCAAGAAACAGCATCAACAAAACCAAGCATAATAATCTAGGAAATAAACTAGGGAAGTTTAAATGTCATTATTAAAACCACAACAACAGATTGCATTAGGCGATATACAAATGGCGAATCATTTGCCATTTGTATTGTTTGGCGGTATGAACGTGTTGGAGTCGAAAGATTTAGCTTTTGAAATTGCTGAAACTTATGTCGATATTTGTACACGCTTAAACATTCCTTATGTGTTTAAAGCCAGTTTTGATAAAGCCAACCGTTCAAGTTTAAATTCTTTTCGTGGGCCGGGTTTAGAAAAAGGCATTGAATGGTTAGCTGACATTAAAAAACAGTTTAATGTGCCAATTATTACCGATGTACACGAGCCTTACCAAGCTGCGCCTGTAGCAGAAGTGGCAGACATTATCCAATTACCTGCATTTTTAAGCCGCCAAACCGATTTGGTTGAGGCAATGGCAAAAACCCAAGCCATTATCAACATCAAAAAAGCACAGTTTTTAGCGCCACATGAAATGCGTCATATACTGCATAAATGTTTGGAAGCTGGAAATGACAAACTGATTATTTGTGAGCGTGGTTCAGCATTTGGCTATAACAACTTAGTTGTAGACATGCTGGGTTTCGACACTATGAAAGACATGAATGTACCAGTGTTCTTTGATGTGACCCACGCGCTGCAAACACCGGGTGGTCGCGCAGATTCTGCTGGTGGTCGTCGTGCGCAAATTACCACTTTGGCACGTGCGGGTATGGCAACAGGTTTAGCGGGTTTGTTCTTAGAAGCACACCCAGACCCAGAAAATGCCAAATGCGATGGTCCATGTGCCTTGCGTTTGTCGCAGCTTGAGCCATTTTTGGCACAATTGAAAGAATTGGATACCTTAGTTAAAGGATTCAAAAAGTTAGACACACATTAAACCATTGTAAACCCTTGATATTCCCCTGAATCAAGGGGTGCAAGATTTATAACCGTTTAATTTATTTATTCATTCAACAGAGGAATTGTTCATGAGCCAAATCGTTGACATTCGTGCACGTGAAATTTTGGACTCTCGTGGTAACCCAACCATCGAAGCAGACGTTATTTTGGAATCTGGAATTGTTGGTCGTGCATGTGCACCATCTGGTGCTTCAACGGGTTCTCGTGAAGCTTTAGAACTACGTGATGGCGACAACGCTCGTTACTTAGGTAAAGGCGTAAAAACTGCGGTCAACAATGTCAATACTCTAATTCGTGATGCTTTAGTTGGCAAATCAGTGTTCGAGCAAAAAGACATCGACAACACCATGATTGCGCTAGATGGTACTGAAAATAAAGAAAAACTCGGTGCAAACGCAACTTTGGCAGTGTCATTAGCGGTTGCGCGTGCTGCGGCGGATGAAAAGAAAATTCCGTTGTTCCAATATATTGCCGACTTACGTAATAACAAAATTTTGACCATGCCTGTACCAATGATGAACATTATCAATGGTGGTTCACATGCAGACAATAACGTAGATATTCAAGAGTTTATGATTGAGCCTGTAGGTTTTACTTCATTCTCTGAAGCATTACGTGCCGGTGCAGAAATCTTCCATTCTTTAAAATCTGTATTAAAGAAACAAGGTTTAAACACTGCGGTGGGTGATGAAGGTGGTTTCGCACCGAATTTACGTTCAAATGAAGAAGCCATTACGGTTATTTTGGAAGCGATTGGCAAGACGGGTTATAAAGCCGGTTCTGACATTATGCTTGCACTGGATTGTGCATCTTCAGAATTTTACAAAAATGGTCAATATATTCTTGCAGGCGAAGGCAACAAAGCATTCACCAGCAATCAATTTTCTGACTATTTAGCTGGTCTAGTCAACCAATATCCAATTATTTCAATTGAAGATGGTTTGGACGAGTCGGACTGGGAAGGTTGGAGCTATTTAACTTCTATTTTGGGCGATAAAATCCAATTGGTGGGTGATGACTTGTTCGTTACCAATCCTAAGATTTTACAACGTGGTATTAATGAGAAAGTCGCTAACTCGATTTTAATTAAATACAACCAAATTGGTACGCTCACTGAAACTTTAGATGCGATTTATCTTGCTAAAGCAAATGGTTATAGCACAGTAATTTCACACCGTTCAGGTGAAACTGAAGATTCAACCATTGCAGACCTAGCAGTAGGTACCGCAGCGGGTCAAATTAAGACCGGTTCACTGTGCCGTTCTGACCGTGTTGCAAAATATAACCAATTGCTTCGTATTGAAGAATTGACTCAAGCCGCTTACCGCGGTAAAGCTGAATTCAAAGGTTTATAATTTTTGAATTATGTTTGAAGTCTTTCGGTCCACTTCGAGTAAATTGGTGCTGTTGCTTGCAGTCGTTTTGATTGCAGGCTTACAGTATCAATTTTGGCTAGGTGAGGGCGGCTATTTCCCTCATCAGGCTTTAACTCAACAAATTACGCAGCAAGCAGAAGTGAACGATGAGCTGAAAGAGCGTAATCGTATATTAGCTGCTGAAGTGTATGATTTAAAAAATGGTGCAGAAGCCATAGAGGAACATGCGCGTTTAGACTTAGGTTTAGTCAAACCCAATGAAACCTTTGTGCAAATGAGTACCATTAGTAGCCGTTACAAAGCCATTTATATAAACCCCAATGCCAAAGTAGATACCGCAACCAATGAACACCCAAACTAAGTTATGGGCGGTTGTACCTGCGGCAGGTTCGGGGCGTCGTTTTTCCAAAACAGCATTAAAACAATATCAATATATTCAAGATTTGACCGTACTTGAACATACGGTGAATCGTTTAAATACACTGGATTTAGCTGGTTGTGTACTCGCCATTGGCGCAGATGATGATGTTGCGCAAACGCTGACTTTTCAGCAGCAAGCTCAAGCTAAATTGCATTTTTGCACAGGCGGTTTCGAGCGTGTGCATTCAGTGCTAAATGCTTTAACTTATTTATCTGGAATTGCCGATGAAAATGACTGGGTACTGGTGCATGATGCTGCACGGCCTTGCGTTACACCGCAATGTTTAGAAAATTTAGTTAACTATGCTATAAGTACGCAACAAAGTGCCATTTTGGCCATACCGGTGCGTGACACCTTAAAACAAGTTCAAGCGCAACATAATATTGAAAGAACCGTTAGCCGTGACTTGTTGTGGCAAGCGCAAACTCCACAAATGGCAAAACTCAAAATCTTAAAACATGCCATTGAAACAGCTTTAGCAGATCAAGTTTTGATAACGGATGAAGCAAGTGCATTGGAATATATCAATGAGCCTGTGCAAGTGGTACAAGGGCGTTCCGATAATATTAAAATTACTTATGCCGATGATTTAGAACTGGCACGGTTGATTTTACAAGCACAGGCTTAAACCAACAAAAGTGTAGTGCAATAGATGTATTTAATGGTTCGATATTTTGTTCTATAGATAGACAACAGCAACATTTATGTTAGTATCGGCTATAGATGTAATGATGTGCAGGAATCTATGACTGTTTTAAATCAAATGCAAACAACAATACAAGAAGAAGACCAACTTCCAGCGCTTGCGGTACAAGCCTTTAACAATGCCTTTAAACAAGCAAGTTCGACCGCTGTGGTGGTTTATGCCAAAGATCAGCAATTATTAAAGCGCAGTGCATCGGGTCAAATGCAAGTATTGCAAGATTTATCCAGTGCTTACGTCGTAATGAGCACTTCACAACGTATCTTCAATCGCAACAACTCGGTTGAATAATATGGCTCAAGCATGTATCCGTATGTTTGCAGGGCCAAATGGCTCTGGTAAAAGCACCATCATCAACCATTTACCACCACAATTTATTGGTGCATATTTAAATGCTGACGAGTTAGAAAAAATATTAAATCAAACTCATATTTTGGATTTGAGCAGCTATCATCAGTTATTAAATGCATCAGCATTGCTTAGTTTTTTAAAAGATAAACAAAAAACCATTCATCAACAGCACTATCCTTTATTGGCACATGTGCCTGAACTGCTTTCTGAACAGCGTATTCGCTTTGCAAAGGCCGATATAGATTCTTATTTGGCGGCGCGTATTATTGATTTTATCCGTTATGAGTTTTTACGGTTAAAAATTAGTTTTACCTTTGAAACGGTTATGTCACATGAAAGTAAAGTAGCTTTTTTAAAAGACGCACAACTGCAAGGCTTTAGAACCTATTTGTATTATGTGGCAACGCTAAGCCCTGAAATTAATATTGCACGGGTACAGTATCGAGTCAGCACTGGTGGGCATGCGGTACCTGAAGATAAAATTCGTGCGCGCTATGTTCGGAGTATGGATTTATTGATGCAGGCGGTTGCAGCGACAGATCGCACTTTTATATTTGATAATTCTTCCGATGGTGAACAATCGTCTTTTTTAGCCGAAATTGAGCAAGCTGAAGTACTTATATTAAATCCAATGGTGACGGCATTTCCGCTGTGGTTTGTAAACAAAGTTCTTGCTGAGTTTGAATAAAGCAAAATGAACTCAGAAATCGAAACCCATCCACTCAAACCTTTTTTACCCTCAAATGCTAAGTTGTTGATGCTTGGTAGTTTTCCACCACCTAAAACACGTTGGAAAATGGATTTTTATTATCCAAATTATCAAAATGATATGTGGAAAATTTTCGGGCTCATTTTCCTTAACGACCCAACATACTTTTTAAATGTTGCCGATAAAACCTTTAAAGAACAATTGATCTGTGAGTTTTTAACTGCAAAGGGTATCGCTATTTTTGATACTGCATATCAAGTGATTCGCTTAAAAGGAAACGCTTCCGATAAATTTTTGCAGATTACACAAGTGACAGATTTAGCTGAACTTTTACGCCAAATTCCACAATGCCACAGCATAATGACCACGGGTGATAAAGCCACAGACACACTGATGCTTTCTATGCCAAGTGGTACGCTAAAACCACAAATTGGACAGTCTACAACCGCCTATTTTGCGCAACGTGATGTGACTTTATATCGTATGCCGTCATCTTCACGGGCATATCCGCT
>SSHD01000030.1 GCA_008017255.1 Acinetobacter sp. | reverse complement strand
TATTTATACCGACTATGGCTTAATGACCACCGACAAAGACTTGTGCGAAGACGTGCATCGTATTTTCCAAGAATTGACTGGTATGGGCAAAATGGCCAAGCTGAAAAAGCTGCTACATGCGCCATTTACCTTACATGCGCAGCTGATTAATTATATTGATGAAGAAATTGCCAATGTAAAAGCAGGCAAGTCGGCGCAAATTATTGTTAAGGTCAATGCACTGACCGAAAATGATCTGATTAATAAATTATATGAAGCGTCGCAGGCAGGGGTACAAATTGATTTGATTATCCGTTCGATTTGTTGTTTGCGTCCAGGCTTGCCGAATTTGTCGGAGAATATTCGGGTACGCTCGATCGTTGGGCGGTTTTTAGAACATACGCGAGTGTATTATTTTAGCAATAATGGCAATCCACGCATTTATTGCTCCAGTGCAGACTGGATGGATCGCAACCTATTTAACCGTGTAGAAGCCTGTTTCCCGATAGAAGATCCCGCCTTGAAAAAGCGTATTTATCAACAAGGCTTAGTGAATTATTTGAACGATAACCAACAAGCGTGGTTGTTAAATGGCGATGGTGTGTGGCAGCGTGCGCAAGTTGCAGAAGGCGAACAGCCTTATAATGCACAGCAAGCGTTGTTAGAACTGTTTAAATAAGCGGTTATTTACGTTACAAAAACCGATGTGTATACATCGGTTTTTTTATGGGATAGATTTAGTTCAGTTGCATTTCTAACACCAATTGATTGACCAAATCGGCGGCTTCCAGTGCGCGTATTTGCGCGACATTGCTACCCGCCCAAAAAGCACCATAGCTGGTATCTTGCTGTTGATTGGCAATGCTAATAAGTTGTTTAGCAATATCGTAAGTATAAGGATATTCAGGTAAATTTGGACGCTGCGGTGCATCCACAAACTTATGCCATGCACCGAATAACCCACGTGCAGGACGACCCGATAAACTGGCACTTATTTGGGTCATGCTCTGACTAAATAAGGCTTGGCGATAAGCCGCACTGGCATTGGAACTTTTGCATTGTACAAATGCCGTACCCAATTGCACAGCAGACGCGCCCAGTTTCAACATGTTTCGAGCCTGTTCACCATTCATAATGCCACCCGCAGCAACCACAGGGCAGAGACAATGGCTGCGAATAAGCGTCACTAAGTCGTTGGTTTTTATCGCCGCATCGATGTGTTTATTAAAAATACCTCTATGCCCACCAGCTTCTATGCCTTGTGCAATAATAATATCTATACCTGCAGCTTCAATCGCTTGCGCTTCAAGCAAGTTGGTTGCGGTGACCATGGTCACAATGCCAGCTTGTTTGAGGGCTTGAATTTGATGCGGATAAGGAATGCCAAAATGAAAGCTCACCGCTTTAGGTTCGGTGTCTAGCACGACATTCAAAAAATCATCATTGTCTAAAAAACTAGGATAAATACAGTTTAGCGTTTTGGGTGGCTGTGCTTTAAATTTGGCAAATTGCGGGCCTAAATATTCAATCCATTGTTGTGCAGTTTCTGGGTTGAGCTGTTCAGGTTGATGGCAAAAAAAGTTGACCTGAAACGGATGCTCGGTCAGTGCTTGGGTGTGTAAAATTTGTGCTTTGGCACTGTCTGGTGTGTTTGCACCTAAGCCTAAAGCACCCAGCGCACCTTGATTCGACACTTCAGCCGTCAGTTCAGGCGTAGACACACCTGCCATCGGAGCAAGGAAAATAGGATGTTTTATTTCTAATAATTCTAAAATGGACATTCTGCATATCTCGCTTTATTTATATCCACCTTAACGCATAAACAAAAAAGCTGGAAATAATAACTAGTATTTAATTGTTGAATGTCAACAACGCTTAGCAACACCGTATAAAAGTTAATGCAAATGTGATTGAAAAGCCTCTATCGCTCTTAACCGACTGGTTTTTAAGTCGACAATCGGTTGAGGATAGTTGAGTGCAATATTCGGATTCTTGGCAAAAGGTTCATGAATCGTTTTAGAGTCTAAGTGAGCAATTTCGGGAATCCACGTGCGAATATAGTCACCATTCGAATCAAATTTTTGCGATTGGCTAATTGGGTTAAACACACGAAAGTAGGGAGCGGCATCTGTTCCTGTCGAAGCACACCACTGCCAGCCGCCATTATTGGCAGCCAAATCACCATCCACTAAATGTTGCATAAACCATTGTTCACCTTTACGCCAATCAATGAGCAGATTCTTACTTAAAAACATGGCACAAATCATTCTTACCCGGTTATGCATCCAACCCGTTGCCAGTAATTGACGCATGCCAGCATCGACAATTGGAATGCCCGTTTGTCCTTGTTGCCATTTTTCTAAGCTGTGTTGATCTGCACGCCAATTGATGGATTGGGTTGAAGCCTTAAAAGGGAGGTGTTTAGAAACTCTCGGAAAATCAAACAAAATATGTTGATAAAATTCACGCCATAACAGTTCATCTAACCATGTTTGTTGACCTTCAGATTGAATAACAAAATCCCCGTGCTGTTCGCGAAACAACGCTTGAATGCATTGCCGTATGGAAATGATGCCAATATTTAAATAAGCAGATAATTGGCTCGTTCCAGCTTGTGCAGGTAAGTCTCTTGACTGCTTATAATGACTTAGTCGTGCTTCAATAAATTGATCGAGCAGAGCAAGTGCATGCGTCTCGCCTGTATGCCAAATCTTAGGCTGTGGTTTACCGAGTTGTATGGCGTAATGTTGTTGTAATTCGCTCAGCTTTGCATCATCAAAAGTTGAAAAATCTAAGGAAATAGGGCATTGCACGCTAGGAGTGGGGTAACACTGCGGTAAACTGATGTGTAAGCGTTGATAGCAGTTTTTTTTAAATGCCCCAAACACTTGATAGGGTAAGTTGGATTGATTACGAATCGACCCCACAGGAAATAGCGTTCGGTCATGCAAAAGCAGCAGCTCTTTTTGATGTTGATTGAGTAGTTGTTGTACCTGACGGTCACGTTGTTGTTCATTTACCCCCAATTCAATATTGGCATAGACATTTTGAACATTAATTTTCTCTATTAAATTTTTAAAATACTCAGGAATATTTTTCCATAGCGCAATATTTTGAATGATGAGTGGAATATTCAGATGAGCCAGTTGTTGTTTGAGTTGTTGTAATTGACCTAAATAAAAATCAATTTTAATGGCTGCATCATCATGTTGCTGCCACTGTTCTGGCGACAAAATAACCACTGCAATACATGGCCCAGCCTGAGTCGCATGCCATAGCGCGGCATGATCATGGATTCTGAGATCTTGGCGGAACCAAATGAGTTGATAAGTATTTGACATAGAATGGTCGGATTTAAAGTACCGTACAAAATGAATGATTTTAATTTTATCAAAGTTGTTGTGAAAAAAAAGCAAAGCCGAAGCTTTGCTTTTGATCTAATTCAAAAATGAATTAGTGGTGATGACCACCAACACCGTGAACATGACCGTGATCAAGTTCTTCTTGTGTTGCATCACGAATTTCAATGATTTCAACAGCAAAAGTTAAATCTTGACCTGCTAACGGGAAGTTAGCATCAACGATAATGTTGTCGCCTTCAACTGCTTTAACAGTGACGATTTGTACGCCATCATCAGTTTGAGCTTGAAATTGCATACCTGCTTGAATGTTGTCTACACCTTGGAACATTTGAGCTGGAACTTCTTGTACGAGGTCAGGGTTATATTCGCCGTAACCTTCCGCAGCTGGAACGTTTACTGTGAATTTTTCGCCTACAGTTTTGCCTTCAAGCGCATTTTCTAAACCAGGAATGATGTTGCCTGCGCCGTGCAAATATGCAAGTGGTTCACCTTGAGATTGATCAAGTGTTTCACCCTCAGCGTTTGTTAAAGTGTAGTGGAATGAAACCACGTGGTTATTTGCAATAGCAGTCATGTTTTGAATCCATGTCATCAATAGTTTTAGCTGTATATCATAAAGTGAAAAATAGTTTTTGTTGACTATTTTCCACTTTTTGAAACGATTTAGTTATAAATAGGAGCGAAATTTAAAATTTCAACTCAATACAGTTTAATTTTTGGACGTACGCGGCGAGTCAGAAAATCTTTGACGGTGAGTGCCCCAGCCTGAGTGTAGCCATGAATATTGGCCTGATGCAGTCGGTATAACGATACATACATGGTTTTGGCAATAAATCCCTGTACGCTGACATCGCCAAGCAATTCTCCCACCGCCTGATTACGGCTCAATGAAACCAGTGATCCCTTGTCGTTAAAGGTGAACATGGGTTGTGGTGAGCCAGATAAACGGGCCGCCATCGCATCCACCAGAAAAGTTGCCTGCTGGCTGGCAACCTGTGCGCGTGGGCCAAGTGGTGGCTGACGGCCATCCAGTTGGCAGTTGGCACAGTCACCAAAGGCAAACACGTTTGGATCAGAATAGGTTTGCAGTGTTGCATACACCATTAGACGGTTGATCTTGTCACGTTTAAAATCGGTTAATGCTTCCAGAACTTTGGGTGCTTTTACACCTGCCGCCCATACGGTGATATCGGAATGTAATACATCACCATTGCTAAAGTAGACATTGGATTTATCCACCTTTTGCACTTTATGCTCGGTCAGAATCTCGATGCCCATTTTCCTGAGTTGCTTGGCACTATGAGCTGCGGTTTTTTCATTCAGTGCAGGCAGGATACGGGCAGACGCTTCAATCAGGGTGATTTTGACCTGCTTTGGATCAATTTTCTTTAGGCCATAACGGTAGAAGTTTTTGGTGGTTTCGATCAGTTCCGCCGCCAGTTCCACACCTGTGGCACCCGCACCCACAATACCGATGTTCAGCGCACGCTCAGCCGAATGGTTTTGCGCTTCAATATAAAGATGGAACAAGTCCTGCTGGAAAATATCCGCCTGCTGACGACTATCAAGGAAGTGGCAATATTCCCGTACCCCCTCGGTGCCAAAATCGTTGGAGACAGAACCTACCGCAATCACCAGAGTATCGTAACCCAACTTTTGAATCAGTGGAGTGTGTTCTTTGGAAAGCTGGGGAGGAGAGAGGGTAATCTGCTTTTGATCCTTGTTGACATCCAGCAGGGTGCCAAGCACGAACTCAAAATGGTGCTTTTCTGCGTGGGCAAAGTAGTTAGTCTGTTCTTCGTGGGGATTGAGGGAGCCAGCAGCAATTTCGTGGAGCAGGGGCTTCCAGATGTGGGTCAGGTTTTGGTCAACCAGTGTGATTCTGGCTTTCTTTTTCCTGCCAAAACGTTCACCCAGTTGTGTCGCAAGTTCCAAACCACCTGCGCCACCGCCTACAATCACGATATGATGTAAGGTTTTACTCATGATTAACCTAATTT
>SSHD01000082.1 GCA_008017255.1 Acinetobacter sp. | reverse complement strand
GAATAATATTATGCAGCAACAAGTCATCATTGTCGGTGGAGGTATGGTTGGACTCAGCCTTGCCTTAATGTTGGCAAAATCTAATATTGCAGTAAAGTTATTAGAAGCTGTGAAATATCCAAATTATGATGACGGAAATGTTGCACCTTATCACTCTAGTTTCGACGCACGTAATACCGCATTGTCACGCCGTAGCGTACAGATTTATCAAAAGCTCGGCTTGTGGGATGCATTACAACAACATGCCACGCCAATTTTACAAGTACATATCACAGAGCAGGGCAGCTTTGGTAAGGCACGTTTAGTAGCCGAACAAGAAAAAGTAGAAAGCTTTGGACAAGTGATTGAAAACGCATGGTTAGGGCGTGTGCTGCTGACTCAAGTTCGTCAGCAGCCCTTGATTGAATTGATTGATGGCGTGCAAGTGACTGCATTGCAGCAACAAGTCAACCAAGTACAAATCACTGCACAACGGCAAGGCAAAACTTTAGATTTCGTTACGCCGTTGCTGATTGCAGCCGATGGTCGAGATTCCTTTTGTCGTCAAGCTGTAGGCATAGGTGCAGATGAACATGATTATGACCAAGTGGCGATAGTGACCACCGTACAAACATCAAAACCCCATCAACAAGTAGGCTTTGAACGTTTTAGTGCACTTGGACCGTTGGCGCTATTGCCATTGCCGGGTGAGTACCGCCGTTCGGTGGTATTTCCAGTTAGAAAAGGCACTGAACAACAATTTTTAGGCGCAGAAAATGACCAATATTTCCTTGATACCTTGCAACACACCTATGGTGACCGAGCGGGTAAATTTGAAAAAACAGGGCAGCGTTTTAGTTATCCATTGGCGCAAGTTTTGGCGCATAAACAAGCCATAGGGCGTGTAGTATTAATGGGCAATGCGGCGCACACCATTCACCCAGTCGCAGGGCAAGGTTTTAACCTGTGTTTACGTGATGCAGATGTATTGGTGCGTTATCTAACCCAACAACTGGCGGTGTCGGATGATATTGGTAACCCAGAAAATTTACTGGCTTATGAGCAAGCACGCTTAAGCGATCAGCAACGTGTGATTAAATTCTGCGATTCGGTAGTGCGTGGTTTTAGTCATCCAAATCCACTGCTTAAACTGATCCGAAATACTGGGCTCATTGCTTTTGATGTGATCCCGGGAATTAAGCCTTTGGTTGCCAATTATGCGATGGGACTAAAAGCATGAGTGAAATGTTAGATGTGGTGATCGTTGGTGGTGGTTTGGTGGGTGGCCTAACAGCATTACTTCTTGCTCAGGACGGCGTGCAAGCCACCGTATTGGATGCTGCGCCTGTACTCGATCAAGACAAAACTTTAGCGGTGATGAATCCACGTGTATTGGCACTGAGTCAAGCGACTATTCATTTATTGAAAAGCGTCAATGTTTGGGATGATTTGGCACGCCAAATGCCGTATAGCGGTATGCAAGTTTGGAATAAAAATGGCTACGGTGAAATCAATTTTGGACATGCGTCAGAACAGCAACCCTCATCAGATCAGGCTTTGGGGTCGATGGTTGAGCCGAGCGTCTTAAATGTCGCGATTCAACAGAAAATGTTGCAAGAATTGAAAGATTACCGCACGCAAGTAAAGGTCATCCGTATCGAACAAATCCCGCAAGGCTGGTCGATTCAACTGGCAGACGGCACAACATTAAAAACCAAGTTATTGATTGGTGCAGATGGTGCAAACTCCTTTGTACGTGAGCAGGCTTATATCGACATTGATGTATTAGATTACAAGCAAGCAGCCATTAGCTGTGCCATTAGAACTACACAAGCCAATCAGTATGTGGCACGGCAAATTTTCCTACCGACAGGACCATTGGCGTTTTTACCCATGGCAAGTTTAAAGACACAAGAAAATGGCTATTGGCAATCCATCGTTTGGACGTTGCCCGATGATTATGCCGATGAATACTCAGCACTAAGCGATCAAGATTTTATGCGATTGCTCACTCAAGAAAGCCTGCAAATGTTGGGTGAAGTGGTTGAAGTACGTTCCAGAGCACAGTTTCCATTGCAAGCGCGCGCAGCGCAGCGTTACGTCAAATCGGGTTTGGCGTTAATTGGCGATGCAGCGCATGTCATTCATCCTTTGGCTGGGCAAGGGGTCAATATTGGTTGCCTAGATGCAGCAGTGCTGTGCGATGTATTACTGCATGATTTAAAACGTGGCGTATGGGCGCATGAGCAAACGTTATTGCGCTATGAGCATTTACGCAAAGGGCAAAATGACGCCATGATGCACAGCATGTCTGCCATTGGCTGGTTGGAAAGCAGCGAGTTATTTCCGTTGGTTTGGGCAAGAAACTTTGGTCTGAAACAGGTGGAACACTTTGTCGGATTGAAAGATCGTTTTATGCAACAAGCCAATGGTTTGAGTACATTAAAAATGACTAGATACACTTGCTAAAAAATAGTAGATATTTTTTGAGCAATCATTTATAAATCAGAGATAATTTGGTTATAAAAAATACAATTTATCAAACATTGTACTTTGCTAATTGGAAAGAGCTTGTTAAATTTCAACACGTTCTAATGACCAAATAACGATGATGAAACTTGTGTCATTGTGGGGAGATTAATATGACCGAAATGAATGATTACGACGAAAACACAGACGATGCTGCTGTAGATGAAGATGAAGCAAAAGCCGCAGAAAGCGGTGCAGATGCTGAAGAAACTTCAAGCGCAAATGATAGCGACATGCTAGAAGCAGAATCCTTAACGGTCACTGCAAAGTTAAAACAACGTCAAGCTTTAGAAGATGAAGTTGCGGCATTTTTAGCACGTGGCGGGCGCATTACCGAAGTGCCGCCGGGTGAACATCACGATTAAATTCTAAATTTTCCTTGCGCTGTTTTCACGATTGTAGCTTCCCCAATCTTTGCTAAAAATGCACATCTTTCTTTTAGAAAGAGAGGTGTGCATTTTTATCCATGCGGTGCTTTTTTATGTTGATGCGCTGCATGTTCGCATTCTAGTGGTTGCTGAAGTTCTTTTAAAATACCGCATTGTTCAATGGTACGGTGCTGTGAACATTGTTGTTTTAAGTGGCTCAAGTCTTGTTGCAGATGTTGTAAGTTTTTAATTTTTTGCGATACATCTGCTAAATATTGATCAATCAAATCATCGACCTGCATACAAGTTTGCTGCGGATTTGCCGCCAATTGTTTGAGTTTTTGAATATCTTGAATGGTAATACCGAGCTCTCGGCAGTGCTTCACAAAGAGTAAATCTGCAAGCTGTTGTTCAGAATAATAACGATAATTTGCTGCCGTGCGTTGTGGCTTATCTAATAGTCCAATTTTTTCGTAATAACGGATGCTGTCTACTGTTAGCGCAGACTTTTTTGCCAACTGCCCAATACTGAAATTCATCATGCTTGACTCTGGAGTAACTCTAGGCTTTTAAATGACTATAAAAGATTCTGTGAGAAAAGTCATGGCAGGATGTGATTGTCATACCGCATGTAAACCTACATCAAGCGTTAGCCCAAAATTTAGAAAAGCGCTATGGGTTGCCTTCGTGCTCAATGCGCTTATGTTCTTTGTGGAAATTATTGGTGGTTCACATGCACGCTCGGTGGCGCTGTGGGCAGATGCACTGGATTTTGCAGGCGATGCTGCTAACTATGCGCTGTCATTGGCGGTGTTGTCGATGAGCTTGTATTGGCGGGCAACAGCGGCGCTAATCAAGGGCATGACGATGGCGGCATTTGGTATTTTTGTGTTGTGTAAGGTGGTTTGGTCGTGGTGGCTAGGTATTGTTCCTGAACCGATGTTAATGGGGGCAATTGGCGTACTGGCATTACTGGTGAATGTCAGTGTTGCCATTATGCTGTATGCCTTCCGTGACGGCGATGCCAATATGCGCTCGGTATGGTTGTGTAGCCGTAACGATGCGATTGGTAATCTAGCGGTCATTGTCGCGGCAGTAGGCGTGTTTGGTACAGGTACTATGTTGCCAGATTTGCTTGTTGCGGTGATTATTGCCTATTTAGGGGTCACGTCAGGCTTGAGTGTAATTAAACAGGCACGGGCAGAACGTAAACAAGACAAAGCACGTGATGTAAGTTCGGTTTAATTTGAATTTTTATATGGGATATTCATTTATTTTAATCATGTGCTTAGTGGTTGTTAGTTCGATTGCGGTTTATATTCGACTCATTGAGTGAGTCAAATAATTGCGTTAATCAGCTCATATTTTTATTTACAGGCTTTGTTTATTTTGATTGTCTGAACATTCGCTCAGAGCAGCTTACATGCTGCTCTTAGATAGTAAATTGGGTTTTCACAGCTTAATCGCTTTGAGTCAGTTCCAAAGCCCGTTGATACGCCACTTTCTTTTTAATACCTGTTAAATCTGCTGCCAATTGCGAGGCGGCTTTCACCGATAAATCTTGCAATAAGCGCTGCAATAATTCATCTAGCTTGTCTTGGGCTAAATCTTTCACTTCAGTTGCACCGCCCACCAACACGACAATTTCACCCTTTTCTTGGTTGCGATCATTTTCAATGAATACAACGAGCTCTTTTAAGGTCATTTTTTTAATAGTTTCAAAGGTTTTGGTGATTTCACGTGCAAAACCAACAGGGCGATTTTCCCCAAACACCTGCGCCATATCTTTAACACTGGCTAAAATTCGATGCGGTGCTTCGTAAAAAATTAAGGTTTGGGTTTCAGCTTTGAGTTTTTCTAATTGGCTAATGCGTTGCGTGCTTTTAGACGGTAAAAAACCCTCGAAACTAAAGCGGTCACTGGGTAAGCCCACCGCACTTAAAGCGGCAATAGCAGCACATGCACCGGGTACAGGTATTACACGTATGCCATGCTCTTGTGCGGCACGAACCAATTTAAAACCAGGGTCGCTAATGAGCGGTGTGCCAGCATCGCTAATTAACGCGATACTTTCACCGTTGAGCATTTTTGTCACTAATTGCTCTATTTTGCTACTTTCGTTATGATCGTGACATGCGGTGAGTGGGGTTAATATATTATAATGCTTCAATAGATGCGCAGATTGGCGAGTGTCTTCTGCCGCAACGACCGCGACTGACTTTAAAATATCAATTGCACGAAAGGTCATGTCGTCTAAGTGCCCAATTGGGGTCGCTACAACAAATAATTGAGCACTCATAACAAGGTAACTCCAAAATGTATAAAAAATATGGCTTGCTGCTCAGTTTGGCGGCATGTGTTAGTCCGGCTTATGCGGACGTATTGGTGATTCTACCCGAATCTGGTGTAATGGCGCGAGCCGCCGACAGTATTAAACGTGGTTTTATCAGTGCTTATAGTGCATCCAGTTCAAAACAGAAACTGATTTTTGTCGATTCTGAACGCCATAGCATGGCGAATATTTTAAAACACACCGTCAATAAAAAAACGCAACTGATCGTCGGTCCACTCGAGCGCTCTGATATTGAAACACTGATGCAGCTAGCACCTAAAGTTCCTGTGTTGGCGTTGAATGATGTGAATAAACAGTCTGCCAACGTTTGGCAGTTCAGCCTTGCCAAGCAGCACGATGTCGATGCTTTAAGCCAAGTACTGCAAAAAGATCGCATTAAAAAGTTGTTGCTATTGCGGCAAACTGGTATGGAAGAAAGTACCGAACGGTATGTGATGTTACTCATGAGCGCATTTGGTTCAGACATTGAATTTGTTGCCAGTGTGCCGAAAAGACTAGCGAGTAACGACGGGCTGTTGCTATTGGGCAGTACAGAGTGGCTTGCGCAGTTGGGTAAATTGCCGGAAAAACATATTTACGCGACCTCTTTGAGTATTGAACAAGGGCAAACCTTGCCGAGAGGTTTGATTTTCTGTGATGTACCAGCATTGTACAATGGCCAATGGCCCGATATGTTGCAGGCGTATCAGCAGCAGCCAGAGAACATGGCTTTTCAGCGCTTATTGGCTTTTGGCGGCGATGCGTGGAGCATTAGTCAGCAATTGTTAAGCAACCCTAAAACCACGCAGTTTGACTTTATGGGGCGAACAGGACAGATTGAGCTTAAAAATAGCCAAATCCAACGCCAACCAAGTTGTTATCAACAACAAAAAAAGGGTATCCAACCTTTAAATTAAGCGGTTATTAGATGCAGAAAAAAACCAGTCCCTTAGGACAATGGGCGGAGCAGCAGGCGCTGTTATTTTTACAATCTCAGCAGTACCAATGTTTACAGCAAAACTATCATTCACGCTTTGGCGAAATAGATTTGATTGTGAAACGTGACACGGAGCTGCTTTTTGTAGAAGTCAAAGCACGCTCGGCAGGCAGTTACGCCAGTGCTTGTGAAGTAGTTTCACTGACCAAGCAAGGCAAGATTATTCAAACCGCCCAGTTATTTTTACAAAAATATCCTGAATATAATGACTATGATTGCCGTTTTGATGTGATCTGCTTTGACTTTGCTCAGCAAATTGCAAAAACAGTACAACTCGACTTTTCAAATTTGCAGTATGATCAGCAATGGATTCAAAATGCCTTTACTTTGGATTGAAGTCGGTAATAGGCCTTTTGCAGAACCCCTTATAGTTCACCCTTGTGAAGGGGGAAAACACAGGGGTTATCTTTGTTTTTGCAAAAGGTCTAAAGATTGTGCCAAGTTTAGGTGTTGAAATTGAATAATTGGTTTGTAAATAGGGAGCCTTGCCAAGTGTTAAAGCGTTTTACGATGACATTACTGTGTGCTGTAAGTTTAACTGGGTGTGCAAGTTTTATATCAGGTGGTACAGGCACTTCACCTGTGGGTACTGACAGTGGTCAGCGCAGTCTAGGGCAAGTTTTTATTGATTCGTCCATTAAACGGACTGCAAATATCAATTTATATAAATTAGATCATCGTTTTAAACAGGCGCGCATTAATATTGAAAGCTTTCACAGCAATGTGTTGTTGACTGGGCAAGTGTCCGACCCGTATTTAAAACAATTGGCGGAAGACAATGTACGTGCCATGAGCGATGTAAAAGCGGTACATAATTATATTACTGTAGGCGATAAAGTCGGCTATAGCACTATTATGCAAGATGCAACCGTCACGGCGAATACACGTGGCTTATTGCTCAAAGCGCCTGTGGTTTCCGACAGCAAAGTGTTGGTACATACCGAAAATGGTGTGATGTATGTGATGGGGCGTTTAAATAGCGCTGAAATATCCGATTTAGATGCTGTTTTACAAAAAGTGGGCAATGTGAGTAAAATCGTCACCTTAATTGATAATATAGAACAAGCCTCAGGCGTGGTTGCCAGCTCTACCATTGCTTCGCCAATGTTGAGCACAGTGACCACACAGGCGTTGGTGGAAACACCAGTGGCGATAGACCCTGATCAGACCGATTCTGAGACCGTTAGCCCAACTACACCATAATTTATGAAACTTATTCAGCAAGTACAAGACAATGTCATCTGGGCGAAAAACTTCTATCAGGAGTTTCGCCTGTATGATCTAGCCAGTTATTCAGTGAATTACCTCACCCCGAAAGACACTTTTGAAAAAGAAGCACATCTGCCGTATGGGCTGAAAGCGCGGCAGCGTTTAGATTTATATAAAAGTAAAAATGCACGCCAAAAACGCCCTTTAATTGTGTTTGTGCATGGTGGTTCTTGGAAACACGGCAATAAACGCGATTATATGTTTTTGGGGGAAACATTTGCTCGAGAAGGTTTTGATGTCGCCATTATTAACTATCATCTGGCACCGGAGCATGTGTTTCCGACCTTTGTTGATGACCTTGCACAAGCGATTCATTATTTAACTCAAAATCAAAGCAAATTAAATGTTTCAACCGACAATATGATTTTGATGGGGCATTCTGCCGGTGCGTTTAATGTCATGTCGGTGATGTATTCTGCGCAGTCGCAAGATTTTAAACACCGCGATAAAATTAAAGCCATTATTGGTTTAGCAGGGCCGTATCATTTTGATTATAAAAATGATCCGCTTGCAGAGCATGCTTTTGATCAAAAAGTGCCATATCAACAGGTCATGCCGTATTATTTTGTGCAGCCGAATCAAACCAAGCATTTTTTGCTCATTGCGGAGCAAGATCACTTGGTCGGTAACAAAAACAGTTTCGATTTAGATCAGGCGCTGCGAGAAAAGGGCAATCATAGTCATATTGCGGTCATTCCTAAAACAGGGCATTTGACTATTGTGGGAACTTTGGCGAGTTTTGTCAGTCATTATTTTAAAACCAAACGCACCATCATGCACTTTTTGGAAGAAGCATTGGATGATTAAACTAGAAAAGCATCTCGTTAGATGCTTTTTTATTGCGCCAACAGTTGCATAATCATGTCATGCGCTATGCTGCCTTTAAACGGAATCTCAGGTAGTTGATCGAACTGAAAAAATTGCGCATCGCTAATTTCTTCGACTTGTAATTGAATTTCACCAGCGTCATATTCAGCTTGAAAGGCTATCATTAAATTACTGGGGAAAGGCCACGGCTGGCTCGACATATAGCGAATATTTTTAAGTTTTAAGCCCACTTCTTCTAAAGTTTCACGCTGCACGGCTTCTTCTAGCGTTTCACCCACTTCCACAAAACCGGCAATCAGCCCATACATATTGCTTTTATGGTGCGCCGATTTTGCCAATAAAACTTGATGATCACCTTTGGTAATAATAGTGATAATGCACGGCTGCACACGTGGGTATTGAGAGTAGCCACAGGCAGGGCACACCATGGCATATTCTACGGCGTGGATTTCGGTGGCATGACCACAATGGCTACAGAATTTATGGTTGCGTCGCCATTCAAGTAATTGTACAGCACGGCTAGCTTGTAAGAACTCTGCCACCGACCAAATTTGAATGAGTTCCCGAATAGGCATCAGTTGATAGCCTTCGGGAATGGTTTCATCAACAAAAAGATCACGTGCAATGACGTGATCTTGATGCTGTACCACTAAATCACTTGCTAATTTTTCGACCTTAGGCAGTTGTAGATTTGCATCGACTAACAGTTTTTGGTGCTGAAAAATATAAGCAACTGACAGGGTCATTATGCCGCTACGTTTTTAAGTTGCTGACTACTGGCCAATGCAACATCGAACATAGATTGCAACATTGGTTGTTTATTTTGCAGATTGTCTACCAATAAAGACAAACCAGCGACAATATTTAAAATATGGTCAATTTGTGCGGCATCTATGCTTTGGCCTTGCGCCAAACGCTGTTGAGTAAACTGTGCTGCATCTATTAACGCAGTTTGTTGTACTGGACTACCTAAGAACAGCGCTGCACCAGAGAGCTCTTTTAAATAGTCTGGCATCGCTTCTAGGCTATGCGATGCAGTATCTTGCGTATAGAGACTTAAGGTATCAGTGACGGTAGTAATGAGCGCTTGAGTTTCGGTGAGTAACGTAACATGAGCTTCATCTAAACGATCTAATGAAATTTTCATATTGTTGACTTTTAGCTGTAAACGGCTAGAAGTGTAATTACGTTCTAAAATACCAATCGAGTTCATAGACGCTAAAATACTATTCATTAATTGTTGAATAGAGCTTGCATCGGTGAGGGTATTTGGCTGGCTTAACTTTTCAGACTGTTGCAGTAGTTCATTTGCTGCTTCATTTAAGTTCAGCACTTTAAATACATTTGCCAATTGCGACAGTTTTTGCTGTAACTCTTGGGTTTTTTCCGCCGACATATTTTGATGGTTATATTCAATTTCGTTACGAATTTGCGCCATCTCTGTGGTCATTAACTGACTCACGGTTTGTACGGTGTCGTGGTCTGGACCATATAAATGGCGGCTCAATACTTGCAGTTGTGTATCGCTTAAAATTTCATCGCCAATATTGAGCTGCGAACGAATGTGCCCTGAAACATCATCTTCTTGGCTAATGCAAATACTTAAAATATCGGCAAGGTCGCTTAGGTTACTTTGATACGTCGCCGGTTGTGCCAAGAATTTTCCAATATTGGTTTCAATTTGAATAAGGCTGCGTAAGCGTGCTTCAGTAATGGACAGTTCTTCGATATGCCCTAAGCCAACATTGACCAATTGCCAATATTGCTGGCTTGGTAAATCTGCCGCTAAACCTGCAACATACACACCTACCAACTTAATACCTTGTAAGTCTAATGTTGTTTCTGTTTGCTTGATGAGTCTGTTTAAGCACAGCTTATACAGTTGATGAATATATTGTGATTTTTCTAAGCTCGGAGCTTGTGGCAAGTTAAAACTTGGCGTAATGAGCCCGAGTAGCGGTTGTAGGTTATGCCCTTCTTGAGTGAGGGGTTTACCCAGTGCTTTTTCTAAACGGTTCAGGGTGTCGAGCAAGAACTGTGGCACTTTAACTTCACGTAAACAGATAAATTCCATATAGCGTCTGAGCATGGTGGTGCCTTCGCTCAGTGCAATGACATCATTGGTCACAATCTGCTCGGGTTGCGCCATAATTTTACGCATTAATTCTGCCGAATATTGAGTCATTTTCGACAGCAGTGGCATGTCAATGAGCGCAAGGACTTGGGTGCATTGCTCAAACTGATTCAGCGCGTCATCAATACCAAATGGCAGCGCCTGTTCTTCTGCAAGTGTATTCACGGAGGTTTCGACTAATTTAATCGAATTGTCGATTTCACTTTTTATTATTAATAATGCTGTTGGGTCGAAATGAATCTGGGTCTGGTAAGACATTTGACTTACACCTTTCCTAAGTTGTTATATCCAAAAACCATCAATGAAGCAGGTTTAAATCTTTAATAGTTTAATATAGCTTATCTTTGAAAACTTGAAATAAAAAAATCACCTAGATAGACAATTTATTTTGCAAAAAGACAAGCTTGCCCATGTTTTTGTTCAAATTGTTTGACCCAATTCTCATGTTGCTCTAATTCTTGTGCTGATGGATGAATTACCGTTAACTCGACATTGAGCTGTGAGCGAGCACTTTTAGCTTGTCGTTGTTCGGTTTGTGAGAGGCTGTTCATGTCAAAACTGACTTGTCCACCGGTCATTGCCAAATAAACGTCGGCTAAAATTTCCGCATCCAATAATGCGCCGTGAAAAGTACGATCACGCGCTGGAATTTCATAGCGTCTAACCAAAGCATCTAAAGAGTTTTTTTGCCCTGGATGTTTATTTTTTGCCAATGCCAAGGTATCGGTAACTTCACATACTTCGGACAGCAACGGTAAGCCAGCACGTTTGAACTCCATGTCTAAGAAGTTCATATCGAAGGTGGCGTTATGCGCAATAATTTCCGCACCTTTTAAATAGTCAAATAAGTGATCTGCAATGGCAGCATATTTCGGTTTATCTTTTAGAAATTCATCGCTTATACCATGCACATTTTCAGAGTCGCCAACTGGTTTTTCTGGGTTGATATAAATATGAATCGAGCTGCCAGTGAGTTTGCGATTAATCATTTCAATTGCGCCGACTTCAATAATTCGATCACTGTCTTGATAGTAAAAACCAGTGGTTTCGGTATCTAAAATTAATTGGCGTGGACCTTGCAACTTGAGTTTGGCTTCGGTGATTCTAATCTGCGGATGTGACGCCGTTGTGGCAACGGGTGTTTGTGCAGTAGTTTCAGCTTCATCAATATAGTTTTCATCTGCTGCTAAATCATCAACAGACTCATCTGCTTCACACTCGACATCTAAACCAAAAGGGTCGTTGAGCAACCAGTCTGCTTCAGGCTTTTTTGTATCAGCGTGAGCCTGCTTGGTTTTGAGTTTTTGCGCGGTTTGTTCTGCACCTAAATTGGCGAGTTGATCGGCTATTTCATTGCCTTCGTGTCCAGCATGACCTTTAATCCAGTGCCATTCTATGTTTCGATTGGCGCATACAGCATCTAATTTTTGCCATAAATCAGGGTTTTTAACATCTTTCCAGTTTTTCTTTTTCCAACCATGAATCCATTCGGTAATGCCTTGTTGCACGTATTTCGAGTCCGTCCAGATGATTAAATGCGCATCGAGCGGGCAAAATGCAATGCCTTCAATGGCCGCTTGCAGTTCCATGCGGTTATTGGTGGTTTCGGCTTCGCCACCACAGAGTTTATGTTTCGCTTGTTCGGTAATGATATACGCGCCCCAACCACCTAAACCAGGGTTGCCTTTACATGCGCCATCTACATAAAGCGTGATTGTCTGTGACATAGCTGAACCTAAAACATAAATAGAATATTTTTTTACGATCTGTTGTATTGGGGGTGTATACCGCAATACGTGGCAGTTTAGCATTGTATAAGAAACTCGACCGAGTTTGTAAAACGAAATTCTGTGACCGAAGTTTACATAACGCAGTTTTTTTAATTTCTTGTAACATTTACATGCAAAACCAGTTAGATTATCGCCTTGCCTAAAACATCTGCTTTACTACAATGGCACATCAAAGAAATAAATTAGCGCGAGTGGCTGGAAGTTATATGTATAAATCGACAACATTATTGGTGGGGCAAGCTGCTGCAACATCATTATTTAAAGTTACCGTATTAACTTCTGCTTTAGTCACCTTAGGAATTACGACAGGTTGTTCATCGACCCCATCGACCCACAAGGTTTCATCTTCTAAGCAACTGAACAGCGGCTATTTAGATGCTAGCAGCTTAAATTCGTTGGAAGATTTACTTTCTGCCACCGATATGCGTGCGGTAGAAGGCGACCGCCTGTTAGTGTTAAAACACGGTGATGTGTGGAAGCGCATGACAGTTGGTTTTAAAATGAATTTGAACCGTAGCGATGCACGAATTGAAGCACAGCGCAGTTGGTTTATTTCTCGGCAGCCATATTTAGAGCGCCTAAGTGCGCGCGCCAGTCGGTATTTATATTACACGGTAAAAGAAGCTGAGCGCCGTGGTATGCCAACCGAGTTAGCCTTGCTACCCGTGATTGAAAGCTCGTATGATCCTGCAGCGACCAGTAATGCCGCAGCAGCAGGGATGTGGCAGTTTATTCCAAGTACCGGTCGTATTTATGGTTTAAAACAAACCAGTTTGTACGATGGTCGGCGTGACGTGGTGGAATCGACCCGTGCCGCCTATGAATTTTTAGGGAGTTTATATAATCAGTTTGGTTCGTGGGAGTTGGCGCTCGCCGCCTATAACGCAGGACCGGGACGTGTGCAACAAGCCATTAACCGTAACCGTGCAGCGGGTTTGCCGACCGATTATTGGTCATTAAAATTACCGCAAGAAACCATGAATTATGTGCCACGCTTTATGTCGGTTGCACAAATCATTAAAAACCCAAGTGCTTATGGTGTGTCTTTGCCGCCGATTGCCAATCGTCCGCACTTTCGTGAAGTGAATTTATCGGCTGCACTCAATCTAAACCAAGTGGCAGCGATTACGGGTTTAAGCCGTACAGAACTGTATGCACTCAATCCGGGCTATCGTGGTGATATTATTGACCCAGTCAGCCCAATGCGGATTTTAATTCCAGCCGATTTAAGTCCAACCATAGATGCAAAATTGCGTGGTGCTAAATTCGTACCAGGTGGGTTGCTTGCCAGCGCTGCGCCGCCACCTGACTTAACGCTGAATATCTCAACTAAAACGCCACCATCTATCAGCAGCAAAAAAATCTCTACGCCAAAAGGGTCCGATGCTTTGGCTGCTTTTGCCGCACAGTCTAGTGTGCCGAGTGCACCACGTATTCCAGTGGCAATTACCCCTGCGCCGAATGTGCAGCCGGTGAATATTCAACCAGTTAGCGTACAACCAGTGGTTGTCGCGGCTGTAAAAAAAGTTGAACCGCCAATTTCCGCCCAAGAGCGTGAACAAATTGTGGCAGCAGTGAAACAAGAAGCTGAAAATAAAAGCATTGTTGCTGTAGTTGAACCACAAGCGACCCAATCTGACAAAGACCAAGTGGTTGCTGAAATTAAAGCACTTGCGCCACAAGGCACGGAAATTGTCGATCCACTGGACGGTAAAATTAAGCTGACGGCAATTCAAACCAGTCAGTCTGTGGCGGAGCAAAAAGGTGAGGAAAATAGCAAAGGCTTTGCGTATCCAAAAACCTTAGTCGAAGACTCAAGCGTTGCCAACAGCGAAGCGGCGAAACGTAATCAGGGTAAGGCGGTGGTTAAAACGGCGACTGACGTAGTGGTGTTGCCGCCGCAGGGTAAACGCAGTACCTATGTGGTGCAGTCTGGCGACACTTTAGCAGCGATTGCGCAGAAAAATGGTGTCAGCTGGCGTGATATTGCACAGTGGAACCAAATTGATCCAACAGGTACCTTGTTTGTTGGGGCAAGTTTGTATTTGTACGATGCCAAGCCTGTGGCTGAACCCGTGAAAACCGAAGCGAAAAAACCTGAAAGTTATGTGGTGCAGCCGGGGGATAGCTTAACCAATTTAGCCAATCAGTTTGATTTATCCATTAAGCAACTGGCAGATTATAATAATTTGTCGGTGACGGATGGTTTGCGCGTTGGGCAAAAACTGAGTTTGATTGCAGCAAAAAATAATGCACCTAATACAGCAACTACAGTTGTTGCCGATGCTAAAACATCAAGCCCACAAAAGGTGGCGACCAAGTCTTATACCGTTAAGCGTGGTGAATATTTGCAGTTAATTGCAGAGCGTTATGCCTTGTCTAATCAAGAGTTGGCCGATTTAACCAGTGGTTTAACCGCAAGCAGTAGCTTGTTGGTGGGGCAAAAAATAAATGTACCTGCGCAAGATGTTAAGGCAGCAGATGCCAAAGCTACGCCGAAAACTACGGTGCAATATGACAATGTCACCGCAGCGAGCACATATAAAACTGAAACGTATAAAGTACAACCTGGCGATACTTTAAGTCGTATTGCAACGCAAGCCAAAATAAGCTTGAGTGAATTGGCAGAGCTAAATAATATTAAAGCCAATAGCGGTGTGCAGATTGGGCAAAGCTTAAAAATTCCAGCCAGTGTGAGCATTCCAACGCATTATGTGGTGCAATCTGGCGATAGTTTAAATGCCATTGCCAATAAGTATAATTTGCAACTGAACGATTTAGCCGCATTTAATGATTTGTCCCGCACGGCGGGTGTGCAAATAGGGCAGCGTTTGAAATTGACTGGCGATGCAGCGGCTGAAAGCACAGCCAAAAGCAAAGAAAAGGATAAAGACCAAGACAAAACCCCAAGCACGCCAGACACTTACACGGTGAAATCTGGTGATACTTTAAGCGGTATTGCCAATCGCCATCATTTACAACTGGACTATGTGGCGGCTTTAAATGATCTCAAGCGTGACAGTACAGTACGCATTGGTCAAAAGCTCAAGTTAAGCGGTGAGGTTGCCAAAACTGAAACTGCACCAGTCGAAACGAAAACTGCTGCCAAGTCTACCGCCAGTAAAAATACCGAAACTTATACGGTGAAATCTGGTGAGTCTTTAAACAGCATTGCTAACCGCGTAGGTCTGTCTGGTCGTGAATTGGCAGAGTTAAATAACTTAAAAGCCAATGCAGGTTTACAGCGTGGGCAAAGCATTGTTATACCCAAAACCATTAGCGAATATAAAGTAAAACGTGGTGATACTTTAATTGGTTTGGCCAGTAAATACGGCTTAGAAACAAGTGCTTTGGCAGAAATGAATAATTTGCCGCCAAGCACGCAATTGCGGATTGGTACTGTAATTAAAGTTCCAAATTTGTAATGACGAATGACTGACTTTGTGTGTGCAAAAAAACTTAGCCTGATTTGCGGGCTAAGTTTTTTTGCGCCTTGTAGTTTTGCCGCCTTACAAACCACGCCGTATCTGGCGTTGCATGGCACGCCTTTATATGCGTACTTAAGCGCCATGCCCTATGCCAATCCGCAAGCACCGAAAGGCGGTATGCTCAGCCAGTCGAGTTTGGGTACTTTTGATAATTTAAATAGTATGAATGGCAAAGGCAGTTCTACCGATGGTATCAATTATCTATTTGATAGTTTGATGGCACGTTCCTTAGATGAACCGCGTGTGGCTTATCCTTTACTGGCGGAAAAAGTTAGTTATGACCCTGAACATCTCAATTCGATAACGTTTCATTTAAACCCCAAGGCACGCTTTAATAATGGGCAAGCCTTAACTGCGGCGGATGTTAAATTTAGTTTTGACAGCTACCAAAGTAAGACCAATTTAGGCTTGCAAATGTATTTGTCCGATTTGGCAAGAACTGAAGTGTTGTCGCAATATCAAATCAAATTTGTGTTTAAATCTGCCAATAACGTGGACATGCCACTGATTATTGCCAGCTTGCCGATTTATTCCAAGCAAGATTGGCAACATAAAAATTTTAGCCGTGTCACGCTGCAACCGATTGTCGGTTCTGGGCCGTATGTGATTGAACGCATAGATGCAGGACGCAGTATTACCTATAAGCGTAACCCAAACTATTGGGGCAAAGATTTAGCGGTCAATAAAGGTCGTTATAATTTTCAGCGTTTGAAATATGTCTATTACCGCAATTTAGAGGTCAGTTTTGAGGGTTTTAAGTCGGGTCAATTTAGCTTATATGAAGAAAAAATCGCGAAAAATTGGGTCACTGGCTATGACTTTCCTGCCCTGCAAGCAGGGTGGGTCAAAAAATATCAAACCACGTTGGAAATTCCGTTAGATATTCAAAGTTTGGTGTTTAACACCCGCCGTGCGCCGTTCAATGATATTCATTTTCGTCAAGCGCTCACTTATGCCTACGACTTTGAATGGCAAAATAAAGCTTTGTTTTTTAATCAATATCAGCGCTTACAAAGCTATTTTGAACATAGTGATTTGGCTGCTACAGGGCAGCCTAGTGTGGCAGAGCGTAAAATATTAGCGCCATTTTTAGCGAAATTGCATCCGGTAATGCAAAAAGGTGTATTGGCAAATTGGCGTTATCCAGTGTCCGATGGCAGCGGTTTTAATCGGCAAAATTTACTTACTGCACAACAAATTTTAAAAACGGCCGGTTATGTGATTCAAAATGGAAAATTATATGATCGGCAGGGCAAAGCCATTCGCATTGAACTGTTGCTACAACAGCACAACCCCGCCCGAGAGCTGATGCCATTTGTACGTAATCTCAAGCGCTTAGGCATACAGGTGAATTTAAGACAGGTCGATAATCCGCAATATACCGAACGTATTCGGCGGCAAAATTTTGATATGATGGTGCTGCGTTTGCCGCAAACGCTAACCCCTGGCAAAGAACAAGCGCAGTTTTGGGGTAGTGCGGCGGCAGATGAAGTCGGCAATTATAATTATGCAGGCATAAAAAACCCTGCTATAGATGCGGTGATTGCTAAAATAGTCGCAGCAAAAAACCGTGATGAGGTGGTGCTGTATAGCCATGTGCTAGATCGGTTATTGCGTGCGGGCTATTATCAAATTTTGACTTATGGCAAGCCTGAACATTGGTTTGCCTATTGGAATATGTACCAACAACCACAGCGTAAACCGAAACTGTCGGTGGGCTGGGAGTATTGGTGGGTCGATGTGCAAAAGGCCAACCAACTACAGCAACAGATGCAGCAGCCAAAATAGCCATCTAATTAAAATAACAAAGGATTTTCCAAAATGCTGCACTATATTCTAAAAAGAATATTATTGATAATTCCGACCTTATTTTTAATTTTAGTGATTAATTTTTGCATTGTGCAAATTGCACCGGGCGGGCCTGTCGAGCAAAGCATTCAGCGCATTCAACAAATGCAAGGTGTAGGCGTTGCCAGTAATGCGCAATCGAGTTTAAGTTATTTAAGCCAGTATCGTGGTGCGCAGGGTTTAAGCCCCGAAATGCTTGCGCAAATAAAAGCCCAATATGGCTTTGACCGACCTGCGCATGAGCGGTTTTGGCTGATGCTAAAAGGCTATTTAAGTCTGGATTTTGGCACCAGTTTTTTTAAAGACAAACCCGTCACACAGCTGCTATATGAAAAACTGCCAGTGACTTTGTCTTTGGGGTTATGGAGCAGCTTGCTGATTTATTTAATCGCCATACCACTAGGCATACAAAAAGCCAAAAACAAGGGCATGGTTTTTGATAAAGCGACCTCGTTGTTATTGGCGGTGAGTTATGCCATTCCGTCTTTTGTATTTGCGATTATGCTGATTGTATTGTTTGCCGGTGGCAGTTATTGGCAGTGGTTTCCGCTACAAGGTTTGCTGTCAGAAAATTTTGCTGAGCTGAGCTTATGGGGCAAGCTCAAAGATTATGTTTGGCATTTAACTTTGCCGCTGATGAGCTTGGTATTGGGTGGTTTCGCCGCTTTAACTTATTTAACCAAATATTCCTTTGTCGATGAATTAAAAAAACCTTACGTGCTAACGGCAAAATCCAAAGGCTTAAACGATCAACACGTGCTGTATGGGCATGTGTTTCGCAATGCAATATTGATTGTGGTTGCAGCGTTGCCTGAAGCCTTAGTGGGTATTTTCTTGGTTGGTAATTTATTTATCGAAATTATTTTTAATCTTGATGGTATAGGTTTATTGGGCTTTGAAGCGATTACGCAGCGTGATTATCCGGTCATTTTCGGCACGCTGTTTATATTTACCTTGTTTGGTATGTTGTTGCGTTTAATTGGCGATTTGTTGTATCAATGGCTCGACCCACGCATAGACTTTGAAGCAAGGAATGGTCAGTAATGTCGCCTTATCTGCGTGAACGCGTGCAGCGCTTTCAACAAAACAAACTGGGTTGGCGTTGTTTGGTTTTGTTTTTAAGCATTTTTGTGTTGTCTTTATTGGCAGAGTTGATCGCCAACGACAAACCGTTATTGGTGCGTTATCAGGGCGATTTTTATGTGCCGATATTGCAAGATTACCCAGAAACCACCTTTGGTGGAGAGTTTGAAACCACGACCGACTATCAAGACCCTGTGGTGCAGCAACTGATTCAAAACCATGGCTGGATGATTTCGCCGCCAGTGGCTTTTTCCTATCAAACTCCAAATTTGTCACTGGCGGTACCTGTACCGTCCGCACCGAGTGCACAAAATTGGCTAGGAACTGACGATCAAGGTCGAGATGTTTTGGCACGTATTCTTTATGGTTTGCGGGTGTCATTGCTATTTGGCATGGCTTTAACGCTTTGTGCAGCGGCAATCGGCATTTGTGTCGGGGCGCTACAAGGCTACTATGGCGGTTGGGTCGATTTACTTGGGCAGCGCATTTTAGAAGTGTGGGGCGGTTTGCCCATGCTGTTTATTGTGATGATTCTGGTCAGTATGTTTAGCCCAAGTATTTACTGGTTGTTTATGATTATGCTGCTATTTGGTTGGACTGAATTGGTCGGTTTGGTGCGAGCAGAATTTTTACGGGCACGCAATTTTGATTATGTCCGTGCGGCGCAAGCGCTAGGCGTAAGTGATAGCAAGATTATTTTTAAACATATACTACCCAATGCCATGAGCTCGAGTTTGTCGCAGTTACCATTTATGTTGACCGCGAATATTACCGCGTTAACCGCGTTGGATTTTTTAGGTTATGGTTTACCGCCCGACGCAGCATCATTAGGTGAATTATTATTACAAGGCAAAAATAACTTAGATGCGCCGTGGTTAGTGCTTTCTGGGTTTTTTAGTTTGGCGATGGTGTTGTCATTGCTGATTTATATTGGGGAGGCAGCACGTGACGCATTTGACCCAAGAGCCTAAGCCAGTTTTACTCAAAATACAGCAACTTAGCATTCACACGCATTCAGGGAAAGCCCTACTGCAAGATGTAAGTTTTAATGTGCATGCAATGCAGACGTTGGCAATTGTCGGGGAGAGTGGTTCAGGCAAGACCATTACCGCACTGGCTATATTGGGATTATTGGCAGATAACTTACAGGTTGCAGGCGGAGCAAAGTTAGACGGACAAGACATTTTTACCTTGTCGCAGACCGCTTTACAGCAGCTACGTGGTAAAAAAATCGCGATGATTTTTCAAGAGCCGATTGTGGCGCTGAATCCTTTACATCAAGTGCAACGCATGTTGGCAGAAAGCCTGATGTTGCGAGGTTGTGCTAAATCTGAACTAAAAGCTCGCATGATTGGCTTGCTGCAAGAGGTTGGCTTGCTCGAGGTGGAGCAGATTCTAAAACGTTATCCGCATGAACTTTCTGGTGGGCAAAAACAGCGCGTTATGATTGCAATGGCATTGGCTTTAGAGCCTGAAATTTTGATCGCCGATGAACCCACCACAGCGCTGGATGTATTGCTACAAACGCAGATTTTACAGTTATTGGAAAAGCTACAGCAGCAACGTGGCATGGCAATGATTTTGATTAGCCATGATTTAAATATCGTGAAAAGCTATGCCGATGACGTGTTGGTGTTAAATCAAGGGCGGGTCGCAGAACAGGGTGCGGTCAGCGAAGTTTTAAACCATCCTCAAACTGCATATACACTAAACTTGCTCAATCACGATTTTGGTCAAGCTATGCCATTACAGCCAAGCCAGTGCTTATTGGAACTTAAAAATGTCACGGTGCAATATCCGATTAAACGTGGCTTATTCAATCGAGTGCAAGCCTATCAAGTTGCCGTACAGTCCATCAATTTTAGTTTGATGCAAGGCGAATCGCTCGGCATAGTTGGAGAAAGCGGCGCAGGGAAATCGTCACTGGCTTTAGCCATAGCACGTTTAATTGCGAGTGAAGGTCAGATCATTTTCCAAAACACAGACTTAAACCAACTCAAGCAAAAACAACTCCGTACATGGCGTAGTGCGCTGCAAATCGTATTTCAAGACCCATTTAGCAGTTTAAACCCACGCTTGACGGTGGCGCAAAGTATTGCCGAGGGTTTGCAAATAACAGGACTTGATAGGACAGAGATTGCACTGAAAATAGAACAGGTTTTAACCAAAGTGGAATTGCCGGCGGCGTGTATCAATCAATATCCACATGCGCTGTCTGGTGGGCAACGGCAGCGAGTCGCTTTGGCAAGAGCGTTAGTGCTACAACCGCAACTAATGATATTAGATGAACCGACTTCGGCACTCGACAGAACTACACAACGGGCAATGATTGAACTATTACGCCGCTTACAGCAGCAAGAGCAAATCAGTTATGTGTTGATTAGTCATGACTTACAAGTCATTCAAGCGCTATGCCACAACGTATTGGTATTGCATCAAGCACAAGTGTTGGAATATCAAGCCACTGCCAATTTATTTTCCCACCCACAAACCGAATACACTCGACAACTGATTGCAGCAAGCCAGTATTGAACGTGAACTGAACTTGTATTTAAATTGACATGTGATATTGTCAAGTTATTCAAAAATGCGCTGCTCGCAGTGTAAATCGTACTCAATAACAGATTACGCCAATTAAGAAACAGAGGATGACCATGAGCCAAATTGCAGACACAATCCAAATTCGTAATACCACATTTAAGAACCGCATTATAAAAGGTGCAATGAGTGAGGCATTGGCGAACCACGACGGACAGCCAAATGAACTGCACTATGGCTTATATGAAGCGTGGGCAAAAGGTGGTTTGGGCTGTGCCATTACTGGCAATGTTATGGTGAATATCCGTGCTAAAAATGAACCGGGTGTGGTGGCAATTGAAACCGAGCGTGATTTGGCCAAATTACAGCAATGGGCTGAAGTGGGCAAAAAACAAGGCATGGTGCAATTAATTCAGTTGTCACATCCGGGTCGGCAATGTCCAAAAGGGTTAAATAAAGAAACCGTTGCACCATCGGCGGTGCCTTTTAGTCCAATGTTAGCCGCTATGTTTGCGACACCGCGT
>SSHD01000143.1 GCA_008017255.1 Acinetobacter sp. | reverse complement strand
TTTGTTTACGAGCAACAGCAACCGTTTCGCATTAGTGCCAGTTTTGGCGTTAGCAGCTCCCATAACACCAGTGAACCGCAGCAAATTATCCGTCAAGCCGATCAAGCCTTGTATGCAGTTAAAACCGCTGGGCGCAATCAAGTGCAAATTTATTGTAAATAACCGTGCATATTAAGACTGTAAATATTGTAGTCGATGCTGCCGATACGGCTCATCAAAAGGCACAAACATCTGTTCTTGTTTGGCTTCGGCAATCCATTGTTGTACCGAGGCTAAGGACAACATCTTCTGCATATAGCTTTGACTCGCAGCCGACACTGGCAAATTAAAACACACAAAGCGCAGCACCACAGGCGCATAAAAGGCATCGGCAATACCAAACTCACCGCACAAAAAACTGTCCGTGCTTGGTCGTTGTGACCAAATTTGCTCTATGCGTGCGACATCGGTACGTAGTGCTGCATGTTCCCCCCATAATTGTTCGCCGATATGACTTAAATCGGCTTCGATATTCATGGGGCAAAGATTACGCAAGGCTTGAAAACTACTGTGCATTTCGGCACTGATACAGCGGGCACGAGCACGTAAAACGGTGTCCTGCGGCCATAAAGTAAGTTCAGGATGTTGTTCCGCCACATATTCGCAAATCGCCAAGCTGTCCCAAACCATCAGCTCACCATCAATCAGCGCAGGCACTTTTCCAGCAGGATTATGTTTTAAAATTTGGTTTTTAAATTGGCTGTCTGGCTCAAAACTATCAAATTGAACTAAATGTTCTTGGAAGTCGATGCCAGCTTGTTTTAATAATATCCAAGGTCGCATTGACCAAGTGGAATAATTTTTATTGCCAATCAATAATTTATACATGGATTTTAGTGTCCTTTTAATGCAGCAAGTTGTTGTAATAATTGTGTCTTTTGAAATGCACCGGTTAAACGCAGTGCTCGAATTTCTTGTTGTTGTGCATCTAAAAACAGATAAGTTGGTGGACCCAAAATATCCCATTGCTGAAGCAAGACCTTATGCGACGCATCGTATTGACTTAAATCCAGTTTAATCAAATAAAAACTCGATAACGCCTGCTGTACTTCAGCATCTTTTAAAATTCGATGTTCAATTGGCTGACAGGCTACACACCAGTCTGCATAAACATCGATGACGATGCCACGGTCTTTGGGTGCATGGGCTAGCATTTGCTCAAAATCAGCGGCGGTTTTTGCCACCTGCCAAGTGGCGAATTGCGTCGCCTGAACTGAGTTACGATTTTGAATATGTTGATATTGGGTATAGCTCAGTGCCGGAATCATCAAGAGCAGCAACAGTGCATATAGCCATTGCAACTTGGTTTTTTGACCAAATAGACGATACAGCAAATAGCCAATAAAGCTCAAACCCAGCAGCAGGCTGAGCAACTGCATTGCCCACTCTGGCAATAAAGGACGAATAAAATACAGACTGAGCGCCAACATTAAAAAGGCAAAAATCACCTTAATCTGATGCATCCACTCACCAGTTTTAGGCAAGGCTTTTGCACCCAACACACTGGCGAGTAGTAACGGCAAGCCCATGCCAAAACCGAGTGTAAAAAGCAATAGCGCCCCTTGCCATTGATTTTGGGTTTGTGAAATAAACAGTAAGGTCCCTGCCAAAGGTGCAGTCATGCACGGCCCGACCAACAAGGCTGAAATCATCCCCATAACACTCGCACCGAGCAGCGTGCCACCTTGTTGCACCGACTGCATACGATCGAGCCGATTTAACAGCCGTTGTGGTAATTTGATTTCAAACAAACCAAACAGGTTGAGGGCAAACAATACAAACAACACACTAAAACCAATTAAGGTGCTCGGTTGTTGTAACCAGCGTTGGAAATTTAGCCCTGCGAATGAAGCAATCAAGCCCAATAGCGCATAAACCAACGCCATACTGACCACAAAAGTCAGCGCAATCGCCCACGCTTTGACCCCTTTATGCTCACGTACAATCAAGGCGCTTAAAATCGGTAGCATTGGCAATGAACACGGCGTAAAAGCCAATAAAATGCCTAAACCCAAAAATAACAACACACTATAAGCCAAAGAATGCTGCGCGAGGCTATTGGACCATTGTTGATCTTGTGCCAACACATTGGAAGCACTTGTATTTGTAGCGACTACTTCTGTGCTAGTTTGCGTATGGGTTGCACTTTGCGTATCAAAAGCATTGGCAGAACGGGCGGCATCTAAAAAGCCTTTTGAGGCATTTGAAGCGGTATTTTGCATGCCAACCAAACCATCAGCATCGGTTTGAAATTCAATCTGTTGTGGTGGGTAGCAAATACGATCTTTGGCGCAGCCTTGCCACATCACCTTATATTTTTGCGAAGCTTGTGTTGCAATGTTGATGTGCACCTGTTGAAAATACACTTGGCTTTGACCATAGTTTTCATCGTATTGCGCAACGGCTTTGGGCAAATCTAAAGCCAATGCTTGATTGCCTTGTGTCACTTCAAATTTGTGTTGATACAAATAATAATTTGGCTGAATGCGCCACGCCAAACGTGCTTGGTCACGCTGAGTCGATTCAACCGAAAATATAAAGGCCTGTTCAGGGCTTAACAGTGTCGCGGATAGATTGCCCTCCGCAGAACTGATTGCTGTAGCAAATACACACAACACCCCCAAAACATAATGAATCAGTTGGGAAATATATGCGCTCTGAACATGCTTTTTCATCAAATTATTTCTACCTTGCAGCACAGCCTAAGCAGATCGAATTACAGGCTGCGACGCTTGTGCTTAGAATAAAACGGCGAAACCTAAACCACCGTTATAACTTTTTGCAGCGCCATCTAAATCTACACCAATACTAGCATCGAGTTGGGCACGGTCGTTAATGCTGTAGATCAAACCAGTGCCTAAGCCATATTCATAGTCTTGGCTTTCGGCTTTACGATAAATAAATTCTGAAAAACCAGACAATTTACCCGCAATTTTATAATCAAGGGTTGGTACCGCCGTAATCGCCCAATTGCTGTCTTGCGCTTCATAACGCATGGTAATCGAGGTGCCAATCAAATCGCTAAATTCGTAAGCCACGGCCGAAGTTAAGCTATAAATATCGTCATGTGTGGTAAAGCCATCATTCCCCGTGGCAATAATCGCCTCTGCCAACAGCGCCATGCTTAAACGCTCATCGCCTAAATCAATGGCTTGTTTTAGACCAATGCTGACATCGCCCAAACCATCAGTTTCAGTTTTTAAGCCGGCATATTTGTGTTGCTGCCACGCTGGACCTTGCCAACCCAGTTGTAATTCCAAACCTTTTGCCAAGCCAGTGCGCAACAACATATCGGCATTGAGGCTTAGGTTTTTATCGGTTCCACCAGTCATGTTTTGTTGTTGATAGCTCACGCTTGGTAAGCCTTGCTCCCAAGCCAGCTGCCCCACTGGGGTAATGCCGGTACCCACACCTGCACCTGGTCGGTCAAAAGCAAAATCAGCAGCATAAGTTGTGCTCGCCAGCATAGAGAGTGCTACGCAGCTCAAAGTTTGAAGTGTTTTCATTCATATTTCCTTGTTCGTTTTTCTCACTAATTTCTAACTAAAGTTTATGCCGCAAGTTCTTTAGACATTTTCGCGCCATGCTGACGCAGTAATTCTAGGGTTGCGCGCTCTTCTGGTAAGGCTTGCGTCCAATCAATTTCATCAAAATCGCAATCGAAGAACAGCTGACTAATCGATGACAAAATCGTTAAACCTTCTTCATCGCGGGTATTTGGGTCTACTTTTTCATCCAATAAGCGCTGTACCACTGGCGCACAAGCCGAACTTGCTGCATCCCACAATGGACCATAAAGCTCCTCAGAATCCCACAAATGTAAGTTGGCTTTGGCTGCAATCAGCGCATCTAAAATCGCCAAGTACACTTGCAAATTTTGTTGTTTCTCTTGCTCACTCAAGGCGTTGCCCGCTTCGTAGGCTTCGCAAATCTGTTCCCACCACACAAATAAACCATCACAAATCATTGACACTGGTGGACCTTGTTCTGGGTCAATAAAATTCGGGTCCAGCCCTTCAGCGAGTAAGTGTTGCACTTGGTCTAAATCGAGTTGTTGTATGGCTTGCACCAAGGCTTGCTGTTGGTTGCTTAACATGACCCACGCTCACAATATTTTTAATGTATCTATTATGCCGAATATCACGGCAGGATTTTATATATTCACGTATAAATTTGATAGCCGCATAAAAAAAGCCCACACTGGGCTTCTTTTATGGCGTTATGTTTACACTGCGTCGTCTATGACACCGTCGTCTGCATCGACATATTCGGGTAAACCACCACGATGATGTTCTCTTTTTTCGTATAAATGCTCCAAATTGCGCTTTAATTTATCAATTGCGCCATGAATGGACAGATCAATATTGTTTGCCGTATGTGTAACGGCGACAGGCTTCATGCCTGCAGGACGGGCCTCAATCATACAACGGGTGTCATGAATGCCGGCTTTTTCCCCATTTTCATCACGAATATGCACTGAAAAATGCGTAATACGCTCACTATAACGTTGGAACTCTTGCGTAATTTCATCACGAACATAACCAATTAAACGTTCACTACCTTGAATGTGATTATCTGTACGGATTTCAATATTCATAAATATCTTCCTCTCTTTTTCGGTGCAACGGATTAACAAATTTTATTTTTGAGCACACTTTGAGCATTCATTCAGTGCGGCTGTATATTTTGATGATATAAATGTCTGTGATCTCCTCGTGTTAGATGGGCTGTTTTATAGGCCTAAAGAAGAACTGCTCTTATTCCAATATCCGTCCATAACGAAAAATATGCAAGCTGATTTTTGACATTTTAATGAAAACTTAAATAAAAATAGACATAGATTGAACACGGTGCTGTGCCATATTGATATACGGTACAAATTTTAACGCTTGGTGAATTTATACTATTATTTTTATATAATTTTATACCAATAATTAAAAACAATCATTGAAACCTAACCGCACCAACTAACCACGCAAAGCAATGTGCAGACGGTATAACAATCCACGCCGTCATGCTATGGTAAAGCTAAAATAGCCTAAAAGTATGCCATGAAAACACTTGCCTTTATTCACGGCAATAGCAGCCATTCCGCAGTCGGTGATTTTTCGCCAGTGGTGTCAGTTTTTTCGCATTATGACTTGGGCAATACCGTTGCGCCGTTTTTATTGCTCGATCATATAGGTCCGGGCACATTACAAGCTAGCGCCCTGCGTAAAGGTGTAGACGATCATCCGCATCGGGGGTTTGAAACCGTCACGCTAATGTTTAAAGGTGAACTGGAACACCGTGACTCCTCTGGCGGTGGCGGCATTATTTACCCGGGCGATGTGCAGTGGATGACCGCAGCATCGGGCGTGATTCATAAGGAAGTGTTTAGTGAGCAATTTTCCCGCACTGGCGGCGCATTTGAAATGTTGCAACTGTGGGTCAATTTGCCTGCCAAAGATAAAATGAATCCGCCACGCTACCAAAGCCTGCGTAATGAGCATATTCCAAAAGTGCAGTTAGCCAATGATGCGGGTTGGTTACGCGTAATAGCAGGTGAATATAATGGACAGTTTGGTCCCGCCAAAGTGCATTCACCTTTACAGGTGTTTGATGTCTTTATTCAGCAAGGACAGCGTATTGTGTTGCCTGCAAAATCTGGCGATACCACGCTGCTTTATATGCGTTCAGGTCGTGCCTGTTTTCAGCCAGAGGATGAACAACTCGAAGATAACGGCATGGCGGTGATGTCGAGTTTGGGCAAGCAAGTCGTACTAACCGCACAGCGTGATTGTTCCATTTTATTTTTAAGCGGCACACCGTTCAATGAACCGATTTATGGCCGCGGTTATTTCGTGATGAATAGCTACGATGAAATACTGCAAGCCTATGAAGACCCAAAAAATGGTCGTTTTATTCAGCCTGTTGAAGATGATGGGGGATAAAGTAGTAAAAATAACGGTTATGCTTTTCTCCCTCCCTTTGCGGGGGAACTTGCGGAACGTTGTTCCTCAGGACGGTCGCCTCAAAACAAAAAACAAAAATTTTATTTCACCGGCTCCCTATCACTATTTTGGCGCCGCAATAACGCACCATAACCAAACATCAAACCACAATATCCGCCAAGTTGCCTTTTTGCTCTAACCAATGTTTCCGATCTGGCGCGCGCTTTTTCGCCAGCAATTTATCCAACAAACCTGCGGTCAGGTGTGCATCATCCAAATCGAGCTGCACCAAACGGCGTGTGTTTGGGTCCATGGTGGTTTCACGTAGCTGGCTGGCATTCATTTCACCCAAGCCTTTAAAGCGGGTGATTTGCGGGTTTTTGTTGCCTTTGACTTTATTTAAGGTCGCTTCCAGTTCAGCATCATCCAGTGCATAGTGCACATCTTTACCAATATCAATCCGATACAACGGCGGCATGGCAACATATAAATGCCCTTCTTCCACCAAGGTGGGGAAATGTTTCACAAACAAGGCACAGAGCAAAGTAGCAATATGCAACCCGTCCGAGTCTGCATCAGCCAAAATACAAATTTTACCATAGCGCAGTTCAGACAAGTCATCACTGCCTGGGTCTACCCCTATGGCAATGGCAATGTCATGTACTTCTTGCGAAGCTAAAACTTCGTCCGAAGATACTTCCCACGTATTTAGAATTTTGCCGCGAATTGGCATAATCGCTTGAAAATTTTTATCCCGCGCTTGTTTGGCACTACCACCGGCAGAATCACCCTCGACAATAAACAGCTCACTGTCTTCACGAGTTAAACCGACACAATCTGCCAATTTACCTGGTAAAGCAGGCCCTGAAACAATTTTTTTGCGTTCTACTTTTTTCGCCGCTTTTAAACGTCGCCCTGCTTTAGCGATCGCCATTTCTGCAAGTTGGGTGGCAATTTCCGCATGTTGGTTCAACCACAACGAAAAGGCATCTTTGGCAATATTCAATACGATATTTGCCGCTTCACGGCTCGATAGGCGCTCTTTGGTTTGTCCTGAAAACTGCGGTTCTTGCAGTTTTAAAGATAAAATAAAATTCACTCCATCCCAAACATCTTCCGCCGAGAGTTTCATATTACGTGGCAATAAATTGCGCAATTCACAAAACTCACGCAAGGCTTCGGTCACGCCAGAGCGTAAACCGTTAACGTGGGTGCCCCCTTGCGCAGTTGGAATTAAATTGACATAACTTTCTTGAATTTGCTCGCCGCCCTCGACATTCCAACAAATGGCAAATTCACAGGCGGCACGTTCCGCCTGCCCACTGCTGACAAAAGCAGGATCGGGCAAAATTTCACGATCTTGCAATTCATCCATTAAATAGTCGACTAGACCATTTTCAAATTGCCATTCTATGCGTTCGTTGTTGATTTTATCGTCATAAATAATTTTTAAACCTGCGGCGAGTACCGCCTTGGCTTTTAAATTATGCTTCAGAGCTTTTAAGGCAAACTTCGGGCTATCAAAATATTTAGCTTCTGGCCAAAAACGCACTGTAGTACCTGTGGCACGTTTGGCAACTTTGCCTTCTAAGACCGATAAATGCTCAACCGGCTCACCCTGTTCAAACGCCATTTGATACAGATTGCCGTGGCGTTGTACCGCAACTTCTACTCGCGTGGATAAAGCATTGACCACGGAAATGCCCACCCCATGCAAACCACCAGAAAATTGATAGTTATCGGTGCTGAATTTGCCGCCAGCGTGCAATTTGGTCAAAATAATTTCGATGCCGCTTTGCCCATATTCAGGGTGAATATCCACTGGCATACCACGACCGTTATCTTCTACCGACAAAGAACCATCTTCATAGACCGTGACTGTGACTTGATTGGCATGCCCTGCAAGCGCTTCATCGACTGCGTTATCAATTACTTCTTGCGCCAAATGGTTGGGACGTGAGGTGTCGGTGTACATGCCCGGCCGACGACGAACCGGATCTAATCCAGAAAGAACTTCAAGTGATTGTGCCGTGTATTGTGTCACTGGGTTGCATTTCCTTGTGGTAGGGCGGCCGCTAAAAAGTCGAGTACGAACGCTAATTTTTCTTCAAAATCATCCATTGCATGATTACCACCAAGCTCGGTTAAAATCAATGCCGATGGTTGTACCGCGCTATAATAACGCTGTGCTAGGCGATAATCCAAGACTTCATCGCCTTGTTGTAATAGTACTAAAATTTTATTGGCATGTTGCTGTGGTAGCGCAGCGATGTGTTGTAATTGCTGCAATTGTGCGGCATCCAATGTCCAATTTGACGTGATTTGCAGTGGCATTTGCTCAATACCAAATAACTCTTGAAACAGTCGCCACGGTTGCATGGCAGGGTTAATCAATAGCGCAGGGCAGGCATATTTTGCCACCAAATAGTTTGCATAAAAACCGCCTAAACTACTGCCCACTAACGCCACCTGCCCAACAGGCAAACGCTCGATAAGCTGTGAAAGATGTGCAATGACTTGATTTGGCGTACAGTTTAAGTCTGGTACATGCAGCTGTATATGCGGCAAATGGGCACAAAAGTGTAGTAACTGCTGCGCCTTTTTAGAGCTTGGACTGCTTCGAAAGCCATGTAAATAAATTAGATGCATTGCGAGCTACTCACACTATTGCCGAAGCAATGACCATACTGATTGGATTCGGATACTGTACGCCGACTTAAGTCTAATGGTTATTCTATCGACTAAATAGCTACATAATAATGCTTTATTTGCACAAAAAATGTGCTTAAACAGACATATTGTCCGACAAAAACATATCTAAGCGCATAGCGGCATGCGTATGCTAAAAGATGACAGCAGTATGAAATGCCTTGCGCTGCGCTGCGCTGATTTAAGCAATGATTTAGGGCAATTCAACACTGTATGAAAAAAACTTATTACTAATTAATGCATAAACCGCAAGATATTATTACAGTCGCTGCAGATCGTGTTAAATTAATTTGATCGGACTGATGCGATGTACCACAGGATGGGGAAATCAACATGCCAAGTTTAACGCCTCTGCATGAAACTTACTGCAAGTGGGACAGTACCCCCCCAAGTCAGGCTGATGTTTTGGAAGGTTTGGCACAAGTCGTGACCATTAGCCTCAGTGGCGTACACGATATGCTGCAAGTGATTCAAACCGAAGTGTTACGGACAACGCTTGGTTTGAGCGTACAGAAAGCCAAAAAACTTCAAAAAATGCCACAGCTACAAAAATTTTATCAATTTTCTTATGATCGCATTCAACGCTATGGCAGTCATTTTGTCGCCCCAGGTTTGCGTCGCATTATTGAAAAATTCCCAACCTTACATGACAAAGCACTTACACCGAACATGCATTTTATGGTTGGGGTGCTGAATGGTATTTTTGGCGATTTTTTATTAAAACAACATAATCCGCTGGCGTTGCCGATGGTGCTATACGACCACTATGGTTCAATCCAAAAAGGTGAACTAACAGGTCGTGTGGTGATTATGGTGCATGGTTTATGTATGAGCCACTTAAGCTGGTCAAACAATCGTTATAGTGGCGTGGGCGAGCGTTTACTCGCACAACGTGATAACAACACCATGCTGTATTTGAACTACAATTCTGGTCGGCGCATTTCTGCCAATGGACGCAGTTTCGCCAACCTACTGGAAGAATTGGTGCAACAAAACCCTAACATTACCAGTATCGATCTGATTGGGCACAGTATGGGCGGGTTGGTGTCGCGCAGTGCCTTGTTTTATGGCAAACAGAATCTTTATCAATGGATACACATGACCGAAAATTTGGTTTGTATCGGCTCACCGCACCATGGTGCAGCACTAGAGCGGATTGGTTTTATTTTACAAAATAAATTGGGTGCCTTTCCGTTTATTAACCTGATTGGGCAATTGGGCAATATCCGCAGTAACGGTATTTTAGACCTGCGTCATGGCAGTGTACGCGATGATGACTGGGAACATAATGATGCACGGATTGGTCATGCCGATGACAACCGCAAACCAGCACCTTTGCCAGCGCACATCAATACTTTTTTAATTGCTGGTACTTTAGAGTTTGAAAAAGTGAGTAATAAAGCACTCACGATTATTGGCGATTATTTGGTCAGTGTTAAAAGTGCATTGGGCGAACATCCCAACCCACGATTTCAATTGAAGTTGCCAGACACCCACAAAGCGGTATTTTATGGTCTAAACCACATGGAAATTCAATATCATTCTAGTGTGGTGGAGCAGATTACGCGCTGGTTATATCCTGAAGTGGGTGAAGTGATTGAAGAAGGCGTTCAAACACATATGGTGAATATGCAACATAATTATACTTTCGATGATTTAGACGGCATTGTTGAGACTTAAAGTAAAAAGCTCGGCCAAAGCCGAGCTTCTTTTATTTAAGCTGCACGATAATTTCTAAACAGTTGCCATAAACAGATCAACAGAATCAGGCTGAAATAGAGCAAAGACCAGACAGGCAATGACTGTCCCAGAAAAGTCCAGTCAATTGCAGCACATTCACCCGATCCTGAAAGCACTTCCCTAAACACCGCTTTCATTGGCAGGGCATCCACTAGATAGTCCAGACCTGGACCACAACTTGGCACCTTGTCGGGTGGTAAATGCTGTAGCCAAACATGACGAGATGCCACGCCGACTGACCAACCGATGGATAAAGTTGCCAATAGTGCATAAAAACGTTTAAAGGCGTTTGAAATTGGATTATGAATAAATGCGACTAAGGCAATCAATCCCATTCCAATTAAGCCAATACGTTGGAAAATACACAGTGGGCAAGGCTCTAAACCTTGCACATGTTCTAAATACAACGCAAACGAGATACCAATAATACTCGTTAGTACCAATAACGCACTAACTAAGCGGTAAGTCCATCGCATGGGAAATCCTCTAAAATTTTAACGGTATTGTGCAAGATATTGTTCAAAGCTGATGTCGTTATCTTGTTCAAGTTGCGCCTGTTTTTGCACCGATCTTTGCGCTAATTCTGCAAAATATTGTTGTCTTTCCACACTTAATGGATGTTGATCATAACTGTTGACATGCAGCTGCGCCATCATGCTACCAAAGCTCCATGTCCCACCATTATCCAAAGTATCTTTAATCACATGCGCGGAAAGCGTATTTTCAACATGATCTAAACGCTGCTGCATCACTTGGATTGCCTCAGAATATAACTGTGAACCATCCATTTGATCTAACAAAGTAGCGCAGTCTTGAATCGCATTTAAATGACGCTGTGCCCAATCATGCAGTGAAACTATTGTTTCACCTTCTATAATTTTAGCATCTACTGCACGTCCACGATTGACCACTTCAGTTTGATTATGATCAATCTGTTCCTGTTCATCGGCAAATAAATCAGGACTGTCATTTAATAAACAATACAATGCTAAACTTTCAAGAAAACCCGCTGAAATTTCATCAATTCCAATCGCACTATAAGGGTTCACATCTACGGCACGTAATTCTACATAGCCAACACCACGATTCTTCAATGCTTGTGATGGGGTTTCACCTGCTTGTGGTACTTGTTTCGGACGAACTAGACTGTAGTATTCATTTTCGATTTGGAGTACATGGTCATTGATTTGAATCGGTTCACCATTCTCATCATCCAGACCTAAATTGGTAAATTCAGGATAAGGGGTATGTACCGCTTTTTGTAATCCCTCAAGATAATCGTGTAGATCGTTATAATGAATGCCCAATTCTTTTTGTGCTGAATTCTGGTATCCCAAGCGCCCCATGCGTAATGCAGTGGCTTCGGGTAAATATAAAGTGCCCTTGACCAGCGGCTGTAGATGATGCTCACGGCCTGTCAGGAAACAGCGGCATACTGATGGGCTTGCCCCTAACAGATACATAACCAATGGAGTAAGTCGGATAAAGTTCCGAATCAGGCCAAAATAGCGGTGACTACGATAATCTTGCGGACTGAGCTGCTTTAATTCTGGATTGCTTTCATGTTGCTGCAATACTACAAATAATTGATCAGGAAAAGATAAATTGTAGTGCACCCCTGAAATGGTCTGCATACGGCGACCATAACGCACAGCTAAACCACGGCGATACAAGGTTTTAAAGCGCCCAATAGTGGAGCTGCCATATTGCGCCAGTGGTCTACCGTCATCGGTTTCATCGGGCATACGCGGCAGTGAGGGCGGCGAAGGTTTTTCACCTTCGCCTAAGTGTTGATGCACCACGCTATGAATATCTCGC
>SSHD01000104.1 GCA_008017255.1 Acinetobacter sp. | reverse complement strand
TTTCACGCTTAAAATTTTGGCGACGTTGAGGTTATTGGTAATGATTTTTAAACCAGTATGATTCAGCAAAGCTTGGGCAATGGCTTCTGTAGTGGTACCAATATTAATAAACAGCGAGGCATGATCGGGTACAGCTGCTGCAACTGCTGCGGCAATGGTGCGTTTTTCATCTAACATATAATCGACACGCATGGTGTATTCGGTATTTTCCACGCTAGAATCATGTGCTGCGCCACCATGATAGCGTCTGAGCAAACCTTCATCTGCCAATAAATTAATATCACGGCGAATGGTTTGTGGCGTGACATCAAAATATTGTGCCAGCTCATCAATACTGATATAGCCACGCTCTCGCACCAACTCGAGGGTTTTTTGTTGTCTTACGATCAAACTCATTCTTTATCCTTTTTTCGCATTCAACCGATTAAGTGCTTAGCTTAGTAGTTACGATTTAGTACTTATTGCTTAGTAGTTACGATTTAGTACTTATTGCTTAGTACTTACGACTTAATCTTCTGCCCAATTTCGAGTTCGACTCACCGCTTTAAGCCAACCTGCATACATTTTTTCAGTCTGCTCTGGGCTGCACGAAGGGGTAAAAGTACGCTCTATCGACATTCTATTTTTCAGTTCATTTAGGTCTGACCAAAACCCCACTGCCAAGCCAGCTAAGAATGCAGCACCAATGGCGGTGCTTTCTTTCATGGCAGGACGTTCTACCGTCGTCGATAAAATATCGGCCTGAAATTGCAGTAAGAAGTTATTGCCCTTCACACCGCCATCAACCCGCAAAGTGCGGAGTTTTTCGCCAGCATCTTGCTGCATGGCATCGAGTACGTCACGAGTTTGGTAGGCAATCGACTCTAATGTGGCACGAATAATATGTTCAATACTCGCGCCACGTGTCAGCCCAAAAATCGCACCACGCGCATTTGCATCCCAGTACGGCGCGCCCAAACCAGTAAATGCAGGTACCACATACACGCCATTACTGTCTGACACTTTGGTGGCATAGTATTCCGAGTCATGTGAATCATTAATGGCTTTGACTTCATCACGCAGCCATTGCACACAAGAACCCGCATTAAACACCGCACCTTCTAAAGCGTAATTGACCTCGCCTTTTGCCCCACAAGCAATGGTGGTCAGCAAACCATGATGCGATTGCACCACACGCTTACCCGTGTTCATGAGCAAGAAACAGCCCGTACCATAGGTATTTTTAGCCTGCCCTGCCTCTACACACATTTGCCCAAACAGCGCCGCTTGCTGATCGCCTGCAATACCTGCAATTGGAATACCAATTTCCTGACCGCTAATGGTATGCGTATAACCATACACTTCAGATGAACCACGCACGTCAGGCAACATGGCTTTCGGAATGTTCAACACTTCGAGTAATTGTTCATCCCACTGCAATTTTTTAATATCAAACAACATGGTACGTGAGGCATTAGTATAGTCCGTGACATGCACTTGACCATGGGTCAATTTCCAAATCAGCCATGTATCTACCGTACCAAATAACAGTTCGCCACGTTCAGCACGCTCTCGACTGCCTTCAACATGGTCGAGTATCCACTTGATTTTGGTCGCAGAAAAATACGGATCGAGCACCAGACCAGTGACGTTACGGACGTATTCATCCCAACCAGCTTGACGCAGTTGATTGCAAATTTCATTGCTTTGACGGCTTTGCCATACAATCGCATTGTAAATCGGTTTGCCAGTGTGTTTGTCCCAAACAATGGTCGTTTCACGTTGGTTGGTAATGCCAATGGCGGCAATTTGATCGCTAGAAATACCTGCTTGCGCTAAGGCTTCAACCCATACTGAGCTTTGCGTTGCCCAGATTTCCATTGGGTCATGTTCTACCCAACCCGGCTGAGGGTAAATTTGAGTAAATTCACGCTGAGCAATACTAATCACATTGGCATCGTGATCTAACACAATCGCACGTGAACTGGTTGTTCCTTGGTCAAATGCAACCACATATTTTTTTTGGCTATCTGTAGCAATCATGTCCTATCCATGCAGACCGATTTGATTTATGAACGCAATATCTTGCACGCCAAATCGAACGATTCGACTACGCCCATAAAGCAATAACTGTTCTATAAAATAAAAATTCGCTAAATTATAGGCATAATTATTCGGAAACGAAAATTTTTTATTAAATTTCGAACTAAAAATAAAACCAATGCCCTGCACTTGCACAATTGCGCTCAACTCAATATAGATTTTATGCGATACTTAGCATCAGGATACCAGGACCATGACAATGAAAAAAATTAATCTATTTCTGCTGTTGGCGACTTCCACGCTGCTCATCGCATGCCAAAGTACCCCACGCCCATATAATGGTGTGATCGGCTATCAAATCGAAAATAAAACCGCATCTTCTGCAACACTTGCCTACACACTTGCCGCACGCACTAAAAGTAGTGTCGATGAAAAAAAATTACTACAGGCCTGCAAACAGGTATTAGGTGCAGAAAAAACTTATCAAATTAAAGTATTGAGTGTCAGTGAAATTATCAATCCACCGAACAAAGAACAATTTGGGGTCAAACTCGGTAACAGTCGCGCCACCTTTGGACTGTCTAATTCACCCGATTTAAATAACAGCGAAGGTTATGCAACCCACCAAGCCTTAGAAGCACGACCAAGCACCTTAAATGTCGTGCGTTATACCTGTTCATAAACATGGCTAAGCCTTAGGCCGATTGCTTTTTTAATGCAGAAATTTAAGAAGATGATGCAAGGCGAATAATGAGATAGATGGCGCAGATATACGCCATCTATTCTAATGGCTGATTAAACTCATAAAGTCTTATAAAAACTCACATTTCTAAATTCTTTAGCTTCGTCTAAGTCTGGCCAAGTACTGGCGCTACGCTCAACTGTTTTTATATATTTTGGATGACTAAAGTTTTTCACTCGGCTGTCTGCCACCCACACGCTTGGGGCAAATTTTAAAAATTCATCTAAAAAGAAACGATTGCATTGGTCATACAACACATCGGCTGCCAGTAATACATCAACCTGCTCGGCTTTATACAAGTCATCTAAATATTCAAGCTCAACATCATTCAGCAAAGCATTTTCACGGCAGGAGGCTAAACTGATTGGGTCGATGTCACAACAAATCACTCGTTTTGCACCTGCCAGTTTCGCAGCAATTGCCACTACGCCTGAGCCTGCGCCAAAGTCTAATACCACTTTATCTTTCACATGCTGCGGTTCTGCCAACAACCATTGCGCCATTGCCAAACCAGATGCCCAGCAAAATATCCAATACGGTGTTTCATTCCAAATGCGCCGAATAACGTCATCATCCAACCGATCTGTAGGAAATACAGGGGGAATCAGCCACAGTGAAATTGGAGTTTCTGGAAGCTGTTGTGCTAACAAGTCGGTATTGGGAATGACCTCGTGCAAAGCTTTTAGTAATTGCTCAGGTGCTTTAGTAAATTGAAATGTACAACTCATTAAAAATTTAACCTTTATTAACTATTAACTTTAACTCTCAATATGAAACGCGCCAGCGTCATCCACAACTGTCTGAGGCAGGACTACACATGAAAGATAATGTTTCTGCGATAAATAATTTTCTAATGTTATTTGACAAGTTTTGTGGATGACAATGGTTTTGCCTACTTTTGCCTAAACAAAAGTAGGGCGAACCTGAACAAACCAAAGCAATTAAAGCTTTGGTGCAGTGTAAGACGTAGTGGTTAAACCATACAATCTGTTCATAATGAAAAGACTCCGCAGTAATCTGTGAAGTCTTTTTCAAAATAAAAGCTATACAAACCTTAGTCTGCATAGCTTTGAATTTTGCTTTATTGAAAATCAACCCAGTGCTTTTTCTGCGGCTTCTACCGTTTGACGAATCAAAGTCGTAATCGTCATCGGCCCTACACCACCAGGAACTGGCGTATATGCAGAAGCAATTTCTTCAATACCTACAAGTTGAATATCACCGACACCACCGCCATCACGTGGATGGAAACCTGCATCAACCACAACCGCCCCTTGTTTAATCCAATCTTTTTGAATCAGTTCAGCCTTACCTACCGCACCAACAACAATATCGGCTTGCTTAACCAATTCAGCGAGATTTTGGGTGCGAGAGTGGCAAATGGTGACTGTTGCATTGGCTTGCAATAACATCATCGCCATTGGTTTGCCTAAAATTGCCGAACGCCCCACCACAACTGCATGTTTACCTGCAATTTCAATATTATTTTGCTGCAACAGCGTCATAATTCCTGCTGGAGTTGCCGAACCATAGGCTGCCTCGCCCATCGCCATACGACCAAAACCTAAACAGGTCACGCCGTCGACATCTTTTTTCAAAGAAATCGCATCAAAACAGGCTCTTTCATCAATCTGTTCAGGCACAGGGTGTTGCAGCAAAATGCCATGCACATCAGGATTGGCGTTGAGTTTATTAATTTCAGCAAGCAACTGTTCAGTGCTAGTTTGTTTCGGCAATTCAACTTTCAGCGAATCCATCCCCACACGCAGACAGGCATTGCCTTTCATGCGCACATAAGTCGCCGATGCGCCATCATCCCCCACCAAAATAGTAGCCAAAATTGGGGTGCGCCCCGTCTTTGCTTTTAATGCTTCTACACGTAGCAACAAATCTGCTTCAATCTGTTTTGCCAATGCACGACCGTCTAAAACCAATGCCACAGCGCATCTCCAAAATGAGGGATAAATTTATTGCATAAATAATACATCATAATTAACGCAATATTTTTTTAGATGTTGGTTTTATGTGCATATTCGCTTAAAACACTATTGTTTTTTTTACAAAGATTGCTAATATGTGCTCACCAAGTGATGGCGGGGTGGCAGAGTGGTCATGCAGCGGACTGCAACTCCGTGTACGCCGGTTCGATTCCGACCTCCGCCTCCAAATTTGGTAATGCCCGAGTGGTGAAATCGGTAGACACAGGGGATTTAAAATCCCCCGCCCACAAAGCGTGCCAGTTCGAGTCTGGCCTCGGGCACCATTTTTCAGTACATGAATTATGGTGCAAAAAATTCCAGCGTAAGCTGGTTTTTTTATGGCTGCTATATAGCTATAAGCCATCTATAAAAAAAGCCAAACACGATGGTTTGGCTTTCGTAAGTCGAGCTTATGTCTGAAATTTCTATTCTGTACCCGAATTATTTATTCAGCTGAATTGCAGGCTTACTACAGTTGCCTGACTGTGCCAACTTAGATTTAAGAATTGCTGCTTTCCCCGTAGTGTCATCAACCTGTTTCAAATTTGCACCACCAACAAATACACCGGGCTTAATATACTGTTGAATAAAATAATTTTTACCCGATTCCGTATTTAATACTAGATGGTTAGGTGAGAATTCAGATTCTGTTGAAATAGTATGTTGCTGATTTCCTGAAACCTCTCTATGAAAAAAAGCCCCTCGTGCAGTTTCGCCTAAGCACTCTCCATCAACCCATACATCTTTTTTTAATGCAGCACCCACAACAGTATTAGAACGATATACATATATCGCTGCATTTCCATTACTTGGTGTATTCAACTGCTTAATTTGTTGTGCCACACTGTGATCTGCTTGAGGAACTGTTGCACAGCCAACAAAGATACTAGAAACGAATAAAATTAGACCTAATTTAAATTTCATAGTCATTATTTCTCTTGTTAAAATAAATTAGAAACTATAACGCAAGCCAGCTTTATAGGTAACACCATCTAAATCCATATCTTCAGCTCGACCTGATACACAATAAGAGTATCCACATTCAGTGTCTGTCTCTAGACTTAACAATAACTTATAACCAACATTAGCAAAAGCTGATAAATTTTGATTAAATTTAGCGCCAAGCTCTAAATCTGCAACTCGCCAAGTATAATAATCGTATGTTTCACTCTCGCTTTCTGAATAACTCACGCCATCAATTACAGCATTCGCATCAGCATTGTATTTAAGTCGTGAAAAACCAAGCCCTGTTCCTATACCTGCATATAATCGTTCACTATTCCATTTATACTGAACACCCATTGCGATTTCAGTTAAATCATAAGACGCCTTTGCTTTAACATCCACTCCAGAATCTGAAAATTCAGCATTAATGTCTGAAGTTTTTTGCTTATCAAATTCAAGCCACACATTTACCGAATCATCAAAGTGATATGCACCATTAATGAAAAATCCATTACCTTTCTCGCCATATCCCTCAGAGTCCTTTAAATCCGAACCACTGTAGCCAGCCGCTATGGAAAATTGATTGGCTTGTTGATAGGTCTGCGGTTGATATGCTTGCTCATTTTGCGCAACAGCATACTGTTGTTCCTGAGTTGTAACTTGCATTGGCGGTGGTGTTTGTTTTGTATCAATTCGCAAATTACTGTCTGCAAATGTATTTACTGATATAATCCCGATAGCTAAAGCACACAGTTTTTTCATAGTTCGCTCCATAGTTAGTAATGTAATGTAATGTAATTGTTTGCCTTTCAAACTGTCAAGCCCTTCACTGTTACCCTTCACATTTGAGTCATTCTATAAAAACCGCTTTCTACATTTATATTTGCTTAGGGGTTTATTAGATTAGTAACTACTGGTTATATATGCCATCAGAATACAACCTAACTAGTGCTACTGTTATTTCATGGAAGCAGTCGGATTAATTTTTATTTTCATCGACCAAACAGCAGAATTGATTGAAAAGAAAGCAATTACTAGCTTTTACTCTTGCCAAGTCTACGGCGGTACACTATTATTGCGCTCATGCCCGAGTGGTGAAATCGGTAGACACAGGGGATTTAAAATCCCCCGCCCACAAAGCGTGCCAGTTCGAGTC
>SSHD01000097.1 GCA_008017255.1 Acinetobacter sp. | reverse complement strand
CTTTTGCCGTGACCACATCATAACCATGACGCTCTAACAAACGCGTGGTAACTTTACGAACGGTCACTGAGTCATCCACAATCATAATTAGACGACGCTGATCGTAACGCTGCTTGGTATAGGTTTCATCGCCTTGAGTACTACGATGAGTCGATTGTGCATGTCGTGCAATAGTTTGACCATCTAAAATTAAACAAACCTGACCATCACCGAGAATGGTCGCACCAGCAATCACCCCAATGCTAGAGAATTGTTGCCCAATTGGTTTTACAACAATTTGTCCACGCGAACCAATCAATTGATCGACCAATAATGCGGTAGTTTGACCTTGTGCACCTTTAACCAACAGCACTGGCAATGAATGCGCAATACCTTGTAATTTTGGCAGCGGTTGACCCGCGACAAACTCAGATAGATAACGTAAACGATAACGCTCGTTGTCAATCGTGAAGTAATCCTCTTTACTGTCGAAATATTTTTCCAAAGCTAATGGTGAAATACGCACAATACGTTCAATTTGTGCCAATGGGAAAGCAAATTGCTGATCCCCTGCTTTCACCATCAGTGCATCACTTACCGCCACTGTAGTTGGGACTCGAATCGTAAAGGTGGTGCCTTTACCTAATTCCGAATCGACACTTACATGACCGCCCAAAGCTTTAATATCACTTTGTACTACGTCCAGACCAACGCCACGCCCAGAAATTTGAGTAACTGCGGCTGCGGTACTAAAACCTGGATGGAAAATAAATTGTAAAATTTCTTCCCGATCTAACTTTTGATCTTTAGTGATAAGACCCGTTTGAATGGCTTTTTCTTGAATACGTTTGACATCAATCCCTTTACCGTCGTCACTAAAGGTCACTAAAACATCAGTCCCTTGGCGACCAATGTTTAGCACAATGCTACCCGTTTCAGGTTTTTTGGTTTGTAGCCGCTGCTCACGGTCTTCAATACCGTGATCGACTGCGTTACGTAGCATGTGTTCAAACGGTGCTACCAAGCGTTCTAAAATACTGCGGTCCAATTCACCTTCAGTATTATTTACAACTAGCTCGGTTGGACGGTTCAAGGTCGATGCCGTTTGGCGCACAATACGCTGTAAACGTGGTAATAAACGTGAGAATGGTACCAATCGAGTCCGCATCAGACTTTCTTGAATTTCCGCTTGAATACGCGACTGTTGGATTAATAAACCTTCGGTATCACGGATTTTTTCAGCCAATGTGGTTTTAAAATCGACCAAATCCGAAGCAGATTCCGCCAGAGATTTTGACAATTGATTGAGTGATGAATATTGGTCCATCTCTAATGGGTCAAAATCGGCATAGCGTGAGTTTTCACCGCCATGACGAGCAATAATTTGACTTTCTAACTCACCGTCCATTCGACGCAACTGATCCGCCAAACGTTTAATGGCAAGTTCCATTTCCGTCAATGTACCGCCTAACTGACCTAAGTCCATCTCAATACGCGAACGGTTAATCGCGTTTTCGCCAGATAAGTCAATCATCTTCTCGATGACATCGGCAGAAACACGGATCACTTCATTATTTTGTTCAGTTCGTTCCGAATCTGCCCACTCACCCAACATTGATGGTGGCTCAGTACCGTCACCCTGAACAAACTCCATCGTGTATTCAGGGGTGAAAATATCTGCGGCAGAACGTTTCTGTGGCACATGCGCGGTCACATCAACAAAGTCAATTTGCTCTAGGCTGTGTTTTAAGCCGTCAAAATTGGCATATTGCTGTTTAAAGATCGCATCATGCAGCCAAACCAAAGCGGTATTTAGCAAATTGTCATACACATTGGAGTTGAAGTGATGCACACCAAATTGCTCAAATGCATTTTCTAAGCAATAAGCAATGGCTGCAACAGAATCAGACTCAACCATGCGTGCACCACCTTTTAAACTGTGGGCATTACGTTGTAGCTGCAACAGCAAACTACGATTACTACGCTGGTCTATCCATTGTTTTAACAAGTTGTGCGCTTGTTCGAGTAATTCTTCGGCTTCCTCAAGGAATGTCTGTTCCACCAGTGAACGAACATCATCATCAAGCGGTGCTGCATCTTTTTTGCCAGATTCAGCAAGTGCTGACGCTTCAACCATAGCAGCAACGTCAGTATCATCAACTTCAGCAGCTGTGACGACTTCATCCATTACAGGCGTTGGCTCCACGACCTCTTCAACCACCTCAACAATGTTTTCCACTGGTGCAGTAATCGGCTCTACAGTTTCAGCTGAGACTGTGCTCGCAGTTGTAATAGCTTCAGCTGAATCCTCGGCATTTTGTAGCAATTGCAGCACATGCGTCGATGGATAATCGGTTTGTTTATCACGAATGGTTTGAATACGATCCGCAATATCGTCTTGCACCAAACGAATCAACGCAATTAATTGTGGATTTGCTTGTAGTTGCTGGTTAATTAATTTTTCATAAATGGTTTCTAGTTCATGCGCAATCAAACCGATATGACGCGCTTGAATCATATTTGAGCCACCTTTTAAGGTGTGCAAATAGCGCATTAGATTTTTTAATGCACTGATGTTTTGATTGTCCGCCACCCATGCATGTAAATCGGCATCAATCCCGACCAACAACTCATCAGCTTCTTCAAGGAAAATTTCCAATAAATCAGGATCAAAGTCGGTATTGGCATCATTGGATTGCAATTGTTGCTTATCCAAAGCAAGTTGAGCCGCCAAATAACTGACATCAACCGCAGCAGCAGGTACTGTAGCTGGCTTGATCGCTGCAACTTCTGTCGCTGGCGTTGCAACCACTTCACTTTCAGCAACTGCTGTCGGTGCAGTGGTAACGCTCGCCTCAACAGCCACAGAACCTGACTGACCTACATTTGCTAACACTTGTAACACATGCGTTGCAGGATAATCTACTTGCTGATCGCGAATGGTTTGAATACGATCGGCAATATCATCTTGTACAGCACGAATCAGTGCAATTAACTGCGGATTTGGCTGTAGCTGCTGATTAATTAGTTTTTCATAAATGGTTTCTAGCTCATGCGCAATCAAACCGATATGACGCGCTTGAATCATATTTGAACCACCTTTTAAGGTGTGCAAATAACGCATTAGATTTTTTAATGCATTGAGGTTTTGATTATCTACTACCCACGCATGTAAATCTGCATCTATTCCAACCAATAACTCATCAGCTTCTTCAAGGAAAATTTCCAATAAATCAGGATCAAAGTCGGTATTGGTATCAGCTGAATTTAATTGGTGCTTATCAAGCGCTAATTGTGCTGCGACATTGCCAACCCCCACGGCAGCAGGAGTTACAACCGCAGTCGGTTTGCTTTCAAGTTCAGTTGTTGCTGCTGGACTAGCAGTTTCAGCATTTTGCTGAGTAAATGCGCTTAACTCAGATAAAATTTGCTCATGTTGCTTGGTGGTCGTGACACGTTGCCCTGAAGCCAAGGTATCAAACAATTGGATAAACTGTTGATGTACTTGATGATAGATCTCAAAGGCATAATCCAATTCAAGTAAATTCGGATGTGCGATTAAATCTTGATAACTTGCACGCATCAAACTAGTGTATTGGTGCATACCAATGGTGGCTTGCTGATTGGTATATTGCAATAAAATATCGGCCTGCTGACTCAATAGCTGAAGATATTGCGGATATTCCACCCTTACCCGACTCTCAAAATCGAACTCTACATCAAGTAAGTCATTAATATTCAATTCTAATAATTGAGCAACCAAACCTTGCGGACGTACTGCATCGGTCTGTTTATCTTCTAATTGGAAATCGTAACTTGCCCATGCCAAATTAAAAGTGGCATAAATTTCATCAAATTTCTGCTGCGAGCCTTGCTGTTTTAAGGTGTGCAAATAATCACGTACAAATTGCGCATAATGGGTCAGCAATTCTGTTTCATCAGAACTTGAATCTAATTCGTCTTGTAACAGGGTTTTAAATAGGTTTTCAACTTTAGAGCTGGCTTCAAAAATGTGATTGATATGCGCCATAGCCGAACTACCACGCAGGGTATGTAAAGCTCTAACCAAAGTATTATAATTTTCATTGCTTGGACGCTCTTTTAACAAGAACTTATCAATCGTGGCTAAATGATCTTCCGCTTCGTCAATGAAAATCGCCAATGTTTCTTGCGCAAAAGCATCATCTTCAGTTTGCTGCGTATGAGTTGCTAAATCAGTTTCTGCAACTTCTTCAAGCATATCAGTAGCAAGCTCTTGACTTGGCACAGCCGTTACAAACTCAAGTCCAGTCAGCGCATCATCTTGATTCAGTGTTGTTGACAATTGTAATAATTCTGCCAACGCTGGCTCTGGTGTTTGCTGTTGTTGTAATTGTTGTCCTAACAAAACCAAAGGTCTAAGATCAATCGAATGACTTTGCAGCGCTTTAAAATCGTGTGCCAGCTTAAACCGATACAGATTAAAAATAGTTTGTGCATAACGCTGAATATCTTCATTCACCGTAAGCGTGCCTGAAATGACCCGATTTAAAGTATCCTCAACCGTCCACGCCAATTCACCAGAAGATTTTGCCCCCACCATTCTCCCAGACCCTTTTAAGGTATGGAAATAACGACGAATATCGGTAAGACCTTCTGTTTGATTAGGCTGCGCTATCCATTGAACCAATAACGGCTCTAACTCAACAAAGACTTCATCTAATTCTTCAATAAAAATTTCAAGAATTTCAGAGTCTTGCTCAAGATAACTATCTTCAGGAAGCGTCATCGTTTTAACTAACGTTTGTAATATTTCTTTCATAGCTGCTTCTTTCGTTTTTATCCACCAACGTGGCTAAAAATTGCGTGTAGCCATCACAGCAAACGTGGCTCAACTTCGCCAGCATCTTGTTGAGATATTCTACGCCTCTAAAATGGGTGGACAGACACCCCCACCTGCCCACCCAATACGGCTTACTCTGGCAACTTAAAGTCAGTTACCGACTCACGTAATGATTCAGCCATATTTGCCAGCTCCGAAACCGAACGCGCTGTATCAAATGTAGCTGTTGTGGTTTGAGAAGTAATTTCCTGTACAACATTCATCGTGTTTGCAATATGACTTGCAGAGGCTGACTGAAGTTTCGCTGCATCAGAAATGGTTCCGATCAGTTTCGCCAAGTCACCCGATACCGTTTGAATCTCATCCAGT
>SSHD01000023.1 GCA_008017255.1 Acinetobacter sp. | reverse complement strand
CACCGCCAAAAAAGGAAGCGCCATGACATGGACTACTAGTTTTAGCATCGGCTTTACCAAAAGCAAATTCAGCAGCAACATTGATCTGACTCATATCGACATAAGTCAACACAGCATCAATTGGCCCTGCAACTTGATGCAAACTTTGCTGCTCAAATGCTGCCAGTGCAAGTTCAGTTTGGTAGCGTCCATTTTGCTGTGCATAAAGATATTCTTTTTCGCCTTTTATGTTTTTGCGAATTTTGTGTTCATTCGGACCATGAAAATGCGGCGACACATCGCCTGCCGAAGCCTGCGCAAAAATCGTCACTGGGTTTTGAATACCCTGTGCTGCCAAAGCCTGTTCGGCAAATGCTGCCGCATAACCTTTGTTATCGCCATCATGCGCTCTTAATTTATTGCCTAAACAAGTGGCATGTACACCAAACAATGAAATAAACGACTGTAATTTTTGCTCGCGATAAAAACCAATCAACTGCATTTCACGGTTTAACGCAAGGTGAGTTTCGGTTACTGAATGCGGTGTAACGTCTGGGTTACGGTTATAAGACTTGATGGAGCGATTCCACGCCACTGGGGTTTCATTGGCAAAGCGCTGCGTGGTGAGGAAAATTTTGGTGTCTTGTTCGTTGTGAATCGCCGTTTGAACACTGCTAACAATCGCCTCGACCACTGCATTAAGATGTTCAGGCACAAAACCTGGGGTTGGCATGGCATATAAAGCCTCGTGTCCACAACCACCCGGAGCCGAATGCGTGTGGGTTGCCATCAGCATGAATTGGTTTTCATCAAAACTTGCGCCAAGTAACTGTTGTAGCCTTGCAACGGCTTGGCTACGCATGGCATAGGTAATACAACCTAAGTCTAGGCAACAAATAATCAGGCGGTTGTGCTGCTCTAAAATACTAAAACTGCGTGCATATAAAGCGGTACGCGCTTCATAAGCACGGTGGTGCCAATTGCCAAAACCAAACATGGCATAACCTTGTGCTTTTATTTTAATTTCTTGTTTGTCCCAACCGACCTGATACATAACTTTTCCTATAAATTTTTTTATGCTGAATTTAACCGTCCCTAAGCGTATCTTTCCTAAAAGTGATTGGCTAGTGACTTAAATTAAAAAATATCGTGACAATTATGCTTATGTATAGCGCCGCAAGCGTGGTTATAACTGTGTAAATTCATCATCTTTAATTATTAAATGAATAAAATTGATAAATACCACACAGCGTTACCCTCTATACTGCTTTGCAATTTCGCTGCATCTAGCCGCCACTACTTTCGAGAACCCACATGCCGCCAAACGATGCAGCACCACCAATGACCGCCGTACCTTTTTGGCAAGCCTTTTTATTTTGGCTCAAACTCGGTTTTATTAGCTTTGGTGGCCCAGCAGGTCAAATTGCGGTGATGCATCAAGAACTGGTCGAACAAAAACGCTGGATTTCGGAAAAAAGATTTTTACATGCGCTGAACTATTGCATGTTGCTGCCCGGCCCAGAAGCACAACAACTCGCCACTTATATTGGTTGGTTGATGCACCGTACTGTCGGCGGTTTAGTGGCAGGTATTTTATTTGTATTGCCATCGTTATTTATTTTAATTGCACTGTCTTGGGTTTATGTCAAATTTGGCGATGTGCCGATTATTGCAGGACTTTTTTATGGCATTAAACCTGCGGTCACGGCAATTGTCTTTCATGCCACCTATCGCATTGGTCGTCGTTCCCTCAAAAATAATTTTTTATGGTTGATTGCAGCAGCGTCATTTATTGCCATCTTTGTGTTTAATATTCCATTTCCGCTAATTGTACTGAGTGCGGCAGTTTTGGGTTATGTGGTCAGCAAAAAACAACCACATTTATTTGCCCACAACACGGCGCATCAAAATAACCAAAAAAATTACGGCGCAGCGCTGATAGATGACAATACACCGCCACCTGCACATGCTCAATTCCGCTGGTTGCATCTGCTTAAAATTTTACTGATTGCCGCATTGTTATGGTGTGTGCCAATGCTGTTATTAACCCTCAACTTGGGCTGGCAACATACTTATACCCAGATGGCGTGGTTCTTTACCAAAGCGGCTCTGCTGACTTTTGGCGGGGCTTATGCGGTGTTGCCTTATGTGTATCAAGGTGCAGTGAGTCATTATGCTTGGCTTAGTCCGACCCAAATGATAGATGGTTTGGCGCTCGGTGAAAGTACCCCCGGCCCGCTGATTATGGTAGTGGCTTTTGTTGGTTTTCTAGGTGCTTTTAACCATGGGCTATTGGGCAGCGATCAGCTATTTTTAGCGGGTGCAATTGGGGCGGTCATTGTCACGTGGTTCACTTTTTTATTTTCCTTTGTGTTCATTTTAGCCGGTGCGCCCTTTATTGAATCGACCCACAATGAACTTAAATTTACCGCACCGCTGACTGCTATTACTGCGGCAGTCGTTGGGGTGATTTTAAATTTGGCGCTGTTCTTTAGTTATCACGTATTGTGGCCAAATGGTTTTGAGCACACTTTTAATTATGAAGCTGCACTCATTACCCTTGCGGCCATGATTGCGCTGTTCAAATTTCAACTGAATGTGTTGTATGTGATTGCTGCGTCTGCCCTGTGTGGTCTGATTTTATATTTATGGATCTAAATAGCTGAACGAGAGTCGAGCATTTTCAACGCTCATTCCCCCACCTTTAAATATGATGAATTTCCACCGAAGCATGCACAATTTCTTCATGGATGGAGAGTTGTGCTTTGACTTGGTCAGGGCTTAAATCTGCCAGTGTCGTTTCTAATCCGAGAATACAAGAAAATTTGCCTTTGCCCACTTTCCACACATGCAAATCGGTCATTTCAACCTGTGGAAATTGTGCCATGACATCTTTAATTTCCTGTACCACAGGATGGTTCATTTCTGCATCTATCAGTGTTTTTGCGGTTTCGCGCAGCAGCCCCCAAGACCACCTCGCCACCAACAATGCACCGACAATTCCAAGCAAAGCATCGAGGGAATTCCAATTAAAATATTTCGCAGCAAATAAAGCAATAATTGCCAGAACAGATGTCACCGCATCGGCAACCACATGCAAAAATGCGGCTTTTTGATTTAAATCATGATGATGGTGATCATGTGCATGATCGTGGTGATGATGCGTATGTGAATGATGATGTTCGTGCCCATCATCATGTAACAGCCACGCACAGACTAAATTGACCACCAACCCAACCATTGCAATTGGAATCGCTTCATTAAAATGAATGGTAATAGGGTTAAATAAACGAATGATGGACTGAATACCCATCATAATCGCAACAACCATAAGCAGGACGGCACTGCTATAGCCTGCCAATATCTCTATTTTCCATGTGCCAAAGCTAAAGCGTGGGTCATGCGCGTAATGGCGTGCCATACGATAAGCAAAATAAGCCAAACCCAAAGCCAACATATGTGAACTCATATGCCAACCATCGGCGAGTAGCGCCATAGAATTAAAAAACCAACCGCCTAAAATTTCTAACACCATCATTATGGCAGTCAAAATCGTAGCAATTAAAATTCTTTTTTGCGCGAGGGGATTGCCCAAATCAAATTGGTGCGAATGGCGATGTTGTAGATGACTATGCTGCATTTATGGTAACTTTAAAATATACTCCACCCTAGTATATATTTTTTGGCAAAAAAGCATGGCGCATTTACAGTACGATAAAAAAATGATCAATCGAGTAAAACGCATTCAAGGGCAACTGTCTGCGGTCGAAAAATCGCTGCTCAACCCTGAAAAAAGTTCGTGTATAGAGGTTTTACAGCAAGTGGCTGCGGTAAAAGGTGCAGTCAATGGGTTATTGAATCAACTGATCGAGCAGCATTTAAAACAACATATTTTAAAAGATATAGCTGCGGTTGATGATGCGGAAGTGCAACAATTTATCGCGCTATTACAGCGCTATTTATAAATACCATAGCGTGTTGGTCAGTTGTTCGATTTCTGCTTTATCGTGACTCACATACAGCATTGGAATATTTAAATTTTGTTTTATTTGCTGAAAAAATGGAATGATTTCTGCTTTATGCGCTGCATCTAAGGCGGACAAAGGCTCATCCAATAACAATAGATTTGGCGAATACAACAAAGCCCGACCCAGTGCCACCCGTTGCTTTTCGCCCCCAGAAAGTTTGATTGGCATACGACCTATTAAATGGTCAAGTTTTAGTAATTCAACCACATCATCGACCTTGAAATGACGCTCCGCAGGCGAAATATAATTGAAGCCAAACATCAAATTTTGGCGTACATTTTTATGTGGAAACAATTGCGCATCCTGAAATACCAATCCCACACGGCGTTGTTGTGTACTTAAATTAATTTTTTGCACTGCATCGAACCACGTCTGATCACCGATCTTAATCCAACCCGATTTTGGGCGAATTAATCCAGCAATGCTATGCAAAATTGTGGTTTTACCTGAACCTGAAGCACCCAATAAACCAATCACAGCTTGGTCGGACTGAAAATGTTGATCGAGGGTAAATTGTCCTTGTTGAATATGCAGATGACAATCAATCATGCGGAATATCCACGTTTATTTTTTTGATAACGATTGAACCATTGCCCAAACCACAATGCAAAAAATGCTACCGACAAGGACAAAATAATCAATCGCCAAACCGCAGCTTCGCTATCTGGCTGTTGCATCAAACTATACATTGCCAAAGGCAGCGTTCGTGTTTCACCGGCAATATTGCCCACAAAAGTAATGGTGGCACCGAACTCACCTAAACTACGGCAAAAACATAAAATACTACCGACCAATATCCCACTGCTTGCCAGTGGCAAAGTCACCTGCATAAACGCCCCAAAAGACGATGCACCTAAGGTTTTCGCCGCCAGTTCTAAGCGTTGGTCTACCAATTCAATGGCCAACCGAATGGATTGCACCAACAAGGGAAACCCCATCACAGCAGAAGCCAGTGCTGCGCCTTTCCAGTTAAATGCAAACTCAATACCTAAAGGCGCAAGATATTGTCCGAGCACGCCATTGTTACCAAAAACTTGTAACAGCAAAAACCCGGGAACAACTGGCGGCAAAACCAACGGCAAAAATACCAAAGTTTCAAACAGTGATTTACCCCAAAACTCTTTTCTAGCCAATATCCATGCAATAAAAATAGCAGGAATTAAACTAAAAATAAGACAAGTCGCTGCCACTTGGCAAGACAGTTTAAGGACTTCGAATTCTTCTGCGCTAAGCATCATCATATATTTATTTCAGTACACTAAAACCATATTTTTTAAATACCGTTTTTGCCTCTGGACTTTGTATGAATTTATAGTATTTGATTGATTCCGCATTTTTTTTGATTAACCCCACAGGATAAATAATCGCTGAGTGGCTGTTTTCTGGAAATACGCCTGCCACCAACACATTTTTGCTGATCGCGGCATCGGTGGCATAGACAATGCCCAGTTGACACTCACCACGTGCCACAAAATTTAATGCCGCACGCACGTCTTCGGTTTCAACTAAACGTGGTCTAACTTCGTCCCACCACCCTATAGAAGTGAGTGCTTGTTTGGCGTATTTACCGACAGGTACGCTTTTGGTGTCGCCTGTGCATAATTTGCCTTGCAGCACTGTGCTTATGTCAAAAGTTTTCTCTATTTTAATTTTAAGTGGCCGATCTTTTGGCCTAATCAAGACTAAACGATTACCCAACAAATTAACTCGATCAGTCGCTGCAACCATTTGTTTATTTTGCAAATAGTCCATCCATTGCCCATCGGCAGAGATAAAAATATCGGCTGGTGCACCCGCTTCAATTTGTTTGGCTAAGGTAGATGACCCTGCATAAGAGGTTTTTACTTCTGTTTTTTGCTTTTTCTCATAGATTGCATTTAGATCATTGATGACATTGGTTAAACTGGCAGCGGCGTACACCGTCACCGCATCATTGGCAAACACAGCGCCATTGAAAAATAAACCACAAGTTAAAACGCTGCATAACACAGATGCTGTTTGTATCTTGAACATACCTTGCTCTCAAATCGATATATTTTCAAAAACATATCGACAAATAAAAAAATATCCTAAAACAGACTTAGATGCAATGAGAAACAAGCAATAGCTATGCCAAAGACAACTCAAGTACCCGTTTAATAAACCTAAGCTATGCCCCCTCTAGTCTATTCGGCTGTTTTTTCTCATACAATGTAATACCAAAAGCCAAACCACATAAGATCACAAAACCACAGGTCATTGGCACCAGTGTGCCGTTATAGAGCTGCCCAATAATTGATGCGAGAATTAAAGATAATATCGAAGATGATGCGCCAATAATCGCCGATGCCATACCCGCGACATGTCCCATTGGCTCCATTGCAATCGCATTTAAATTGCCAAACAAAGTGCCAAATAATAAAAACAAAATACAGGCATACAGCATAAACATCCAAAAAGATATGCTTACAGCAGAAAGTTGAATGATGAGAAAGACCAACGAAATCACGCATAAACCAAGAAAACCATACATACAAATTGGGCGCATTCCAAAGCGCATGACGATTCTAGAATTGGTAAATGAAGCAATGCCCATCACACCTGCTAACACTGCGAAATAGGCACTAAATTCTTGCCCTGTTTTGCCAAATTGCTGCATAAAAATTTGCTGTGAAGTGCCGAGGTATCCAATAAATCCACCAAAACAGAAGCCAGCACAAAGTAGATAGCTCATGGTGGTTTTATTGCTCAGCACTTCCTTAAAACCAAGCTGAAATGCTTGTAACTGCATAGGCAGGCGATTTTCAGCAACTAAGGTTTCTTCCAGCCGCAAAGCCACCCATGCAGCGACCACTAGGGCATAAACCATATAGAGTACAAAAATATCACGCCAACCAAAGAAATGAATAATCAACTGCCCCAAACTCGGTGCAATTGCAGGAGCGACCATAAACACCATCATAATCAAAGACATAATACGTGCCATTTGTGCACCACTGTATTTATCCCGCACAATGGAAATCGTCGCCACATACGGCCCAGAAACACCAATCCCCTGAATAAACCGCCCCAGCAAGAACCATTCAAAACTTTGCGTGATATAACACAGCAAACTGCCGAAGAAATAAATGATAATGCCTGTAAATAAAATCCGCTTACGTCCAATCGCATCGGACAATGGCCCTGCAATCAGCTGTCCTATGGTCATTCCTGCGAAAATACTAATAATGACCCACTGTGCCTGATTGCTGTTTTGTAGTGTAAAAACTTTTCCAATTTCACCGAGCGCAGGTAAAACTGCATCTATAGAAAAAGACACGATGGACATCAAGAGTGCCATCAGCAGTGCAAATTCGTGAAAATGGATTTTGGATTTCATTTTTGTTCTTCATCATTAATCAATGTTCTAATCGATATAAATAAGCCACCTTATTTGGTGGCTTATTTGATTGCTTCAGATTACCCAATAAATTGACGTGCATTACGGAACATACGCAACCATGCACCATCTTCAACCCAGCTTTCAGGTTTCCAAGAATGTTGTAGCGCACGGAAGTTACGCTCTGGGTGCGGCATCATCACTGTGGCACGACCATCTTTCGAGGTTAAACCAGTAATGGCTTCAGGTGAACCATTCGGATTCAACGGATAATGTTGCGTTGGATGACCCAAGCTATCGACATAACGCAAGGTCACTTGCTGCTCGGCATTTAACGCAGCGAGTTGCTGTTCAGTTGCAACCAAACGCCCTTCACCATGCGCCACAGCGATTGGTAAAATCGAACCGTGCATATCGGCAAGTAAAATAGACGCTGATTTTTCAATGCGAACGTTGACTGCGCGTGCTTCAAATACTTCTGAGGTATTGCGGTGGAAACGTCCCCAATGCTCAGCACCTGGAATGAGTGGCGCAAGTTGTGACAGCATTTGACAGCCATTACACACGCCTAAACTAAAGGTGTTGTCACGTTGGAAGAATTGCTCGAATTGGTCACGTAGATTCGAGTTAAACAGCACTGATTTTGCCCAGCCACCACCAGCACCCATGACGTCGCCATAAGAGAAACCACCACAAGCGACTAAGCCTTCAAACTCATCTAAACGGATACGTCCTGCCAATAAGTCACTCATGTGTACGTCTATGGTATTGAAGCCGACTTTATCAAACGCCGCTGCCATTTCCACATGACCATTGACCCCTTGTTCACGCAAGATGGCCATATTTGGACGACGGGTATTAATAAATGGTGCTTCAATCGGTTCATTTAAATCAAACGTGGTCTGCGCAATTAACCCTAAATGGTTGCTATCACCAATTAAAGCAAACTCTTGATCTGCTGTTTCTAGATTGTCACGTAAGCGTTGAATCTGATGCGACACTTCCGTCCATGCTTGTTGCAGCTCGCTACGTGCTAAAGTCAAACCATTCACACTGAGTTGATCGGTACTGTTGACACGACCCACCACCGAAATCGCATCGTTGATACTTGAAGCAACCAATTCAACTTCTAGCAAAGCCCAATCAGCCGCTTTAATTTGCAGTACTGCGCCAATTTCTTCGGCAAATAAACTGGCAGTACTTTGTTGTTCTAATGCCACGCCTAAACGTGAAGCAAACATCATTTCTGTAACAGTCGCCAATAAACCACCATCACCAATATCATGGTAGGCTTGGATCAGACCACGATTGTTCCAGTCTTGTACCAAAGCAAAGAACGCTTTGAAGTCGTCAAAACTATCTACATCTGGGGTCACTGACCCAATGGCTTTATACACTTGCGCTAAAATTGAACCACCTAAGCGGAACTGTCCTTTAGACAAATCAATGCGGACTAACACTGAACCATCAAGGCTTTTCAGTTCTGGAGTAAGCGTTTTACGCACATCTAACACTGGAGCAAATGCGGTAATCACTCCAGTCATTGGCGAGGTCACGGCTTTGTCGATGCCATCATTCCACGTGGTGCGCATTGAAAGTGAGTCCTTACCGACTGGAATGGCAATGCCCAATGCAGGACACATTTCCATACCAATCGCTTTCACGCCTTCAAACAAGGCTTGGTCTTCACCTTTTTGCCCTGCTGCTGCCATCCAGTTTGCAGACAGTTTAATATCACTAATTTGCTCAATATTGGCACACATGATATTGGAAATGGCTTCCGCCACTGCCAAACGTGCCGATGCCGCTGGATTCAACAATGCCACAGGTGGACGTTCACCCATTGCCATCGCTTCACCAGTAAAACCTTGTAAACTTGTCGTCGTTACTGCTGCATCTGCCACAGGCACTTGCCAACGGCCCACCATTTGATCACGTGCAACCATACCTGTAATCGAGCGGTCACCAATGGTGATCAGGAATGATTTAGACGCAACCGTTGGGTTTTTCAATACACGGAAAATCGCATCTTTTAAATCAACTTTTGATGCATCAAAGTCGTTACCTTTACGTTCAATCGTTTCATATGAACGTTGCATACGTGGTGTACCACCCAACATGACTTGCATTGGGATATCGACTGGATTGTTTTCAAATAATGGATCTTCAACAGTCAAATGACGTGCTTCAGTCGCTTCACCAAGTACTGCAAACGGACAACGCTCACGTGCACAAATTTCTTCAAACTGTTCTAAAGATTCTGGACGAATCGCTAACACATAACGTTCTTGCGCTTCATTTGACCAGATTTCCATCGGGCTCATGCCTGGCTCTAAAGATGGAATCTTACGAAGGTTCAATACAGCACCTAACTCGTGATCATTCACTAGTTCAGGCATCGCATTTGATAGACCACCCGCACCCACGTCATGTACAGACACGATTGGGTTAAAGTCTTCTAAGCGCCAGCATGTATCAATGACTTCTTGGCAACGGCGTTCCATTTCTGGGTTTTCACGTTGTACTGAAGCAAAGTCTAAGCTTTCACCCATGGTACCGCTAT
>SSHD01000119.1 GCA_008017255.1 Acinetobacter sp. | reverse complement strand
TTTTAGTATTTCCGGTTCAGATTTCGTCGAGATGTTTGTAGGTGTGGGCGCATCACGTGTGCGTGATATGTTCGAACAAGCCAAACGCCACGCGCCGTGTATCATCTTTATTGATGAGATTGATGCGGTGGGTCGTCATCGTGGATCGGGCACCGGCGGTGGTCACGATGAGCGTGAACAAACCCTCAACCAAATGTTAGTTGAAATGGACGGTTTTGAAGGCAACGAAGGCGTGATTGTCATTGCTGCAACCAACCGTGCCGATGTCCTAGATAAAGCCTTACTACGTCCAGGTCGTTTTGATCGTCAAGTCATGGTCGGTTTACCAGACATTCGTGGTCGTGAACAAATTTTAAATGTGCATGTGAAGAAACTGCCATCTGTGACTGGTGTTGATATGAAAGTATTAGCACGTGGTACACCAGGCTTCTCGGGTGCGCAATTGGCAAATTTAGTTAATGAAGCAGCATTATTTGCTGCACGCCGTAATAAAAATACGGTAGACATGCATGATTTTGAAGATGCTAAAGACAAGATTTACATGGGTCCAGAACGTAAATCGATGGTACTTCGTGATGAAGAGCGTCGTGCCACGGCTTACCATGAAGCGGGGCATGCCATTGTGGCAGAAATTTTACCGGGTACCGACCCTGTGCATAAAGTAACGATTATGCCGCGTGGTTGGGCATTAGGTGTGACTTGGCAGCTGCCGGAACAAGACCAAATTAGCCACTATAAAGACAAAATGTTGAATGAACTTTCAATTTTGTTTGGTGGTCGTATTGCTGAAGAAATATTTATCAATCAGATGTCTACTGGCGCATCGAATGACTTTGAACGTGCCACCAAATTGGCACGTGCCATGGTCACCAAGTACGGTATGTCAGATGCGCTTGGCGTAATGGTCTATGAAGATGAAAACCAAAGTGGTTTCTTTGGTAATGTTGGCAGCCGTACCATTTCCGAAGCGACGCAACAAAAAGTCGATGAAGAAGTACGTCGCATTTTAGACGAGCAATATCGCGTAGCACGTGAAGTTTTGGAAAATAACAAAGACATCGCACATGCTATGGTAAAAGCATTAATGGAATGGGAAACGATTGATCGTGACCAAATCCGTGACATTATGGAAGGTCGTGAACCACAACCGCCGAAAGTGTATGTGGCTGAAAACCCTGTGGCTGAACTTGAACCGCCGCAAGATGGTCCATCTACACCTCCGCCATTGCCTGCAATGAGCTAAAGAAAAATGCAAAAACAGCGACTACGGTCGCTGTTTTTTTGTCTGGATTTCGCCCCTAACTGAAAATAAATCAACTACAAGACAGGATGAGTGTTGTTAAGATAGTGTTGTACCAAGATGGAGCGCTTTGATGCAGTTAATGTCATTGCCACAGCGACAATTACACTGTGGTCGTTTTCAATTAGATTTATCGCAGCCGCAGATTATGGGTATTTTAAATGTCACGCCCGATTCTTTTAGCGATGGCGGGCAGCATTTGCATAAAGAGCAAGCCATTCAACATGCTTTGCAGATGATTGAACAAGGTGCAAGTCTTATTGATATAGGCGGAGAATCGACCCGTCCCAATGCCTCTGTGGTGTCGGTTGAAGAAGAAATGCGCCGTGTGATTCCCGTGGTGGAAGCATTAGCCCAATATGATGTAATCATGTCGATTGATACCAGTCAGCCGCAAGTGATGAGGGCGGCAGTTGTGGCGGGGGCGCATATTTGGAATGATGTGCGTGCATTGACTCGTCCGCAAGCCTTAGAAACCGCCGCTGCATTGAATATTCCAGTGGTGCTGATGCACATGCGTGGTGAACCCAGCACCATGAACCAGCTCGATCAATATACTGATGTCACTGCGGATGTAATGACAGAATTGCAGCAACGACTAGATCAAGCCATTGCGGTTGGGGTAAAACCAGACAATATCATTATTGATCCGGGGTTTGGTTTTGCTAAAAATTCATCACAGAACTTTCAATTATTGAATGAATTTTGGAAATTGAATCAGCTGGGTTATCCAATTTTATCTGGATTGTCTCGTAAACGTTTTATTGGTGACGCTTTAAATGGCGTAGCTGCACAAGAACGTGGCGTGGGCAGTGCCGTAGGGCATTTGCTGAGTATTCAACAAGGTGCCAGTATTGTGCGGGCGCATGACATAAAAGCAACTGATGATGCTATAAAAATGTGGAAAATGATGAATGCACACTGACTAAAAACAGCATTGTCGCGCTGAAAAATATTAAATCAATCCACTTAACAATAACTTGAGCAAATTAAAAATGATGGAAAATAAAAGCATGAGCGCCAAAACGGTATGGGTTTTTGCGCTAATTTTAAGTTTAGGCTTAATTATTTCCGCTGTTGTGCTGAGCTATACGCTCAAACAATTTAATAGCGGCAAAAACTCAATTACCGTCAAAGGCTTGGCGGAAAAACCGATTCAGGCCGATACCGCCCGTTGGGAAATTAACCTGCAAACTAGCAGTGCGTCAGCAACGGTACCCGAAGCCTATCAATTACTGGATCAACAAATGAAAACCCTGCAAACTTTTTTTGTTGAGCATGGATTTAAGGCTGAAGATTTACAGTTGGGCAATAAAAGCTCGCAAACTTATTATGAAGATGTCGATGTAGGTGATGGCAGAACTACGCGTGAGTTTAGAGGTTATCTCGGTAAGCAATCTTTGGTGGTGAACAGTCGTGATATTCAAAAAATTGCCAAGACCGCAAAAGATGCCTATTTATTAGATGAAAAGGGCATCACCATTGCGCAAACACCAGACTATTTGGTGTCGAATTTAGAAGACATAAAAATGTCTTTAATTGCCAATGCCACCAAAAATGCCTACAGCCGTGCCAATGAGTTTGCCAAAGTGGGCGGCGTGAAAGTGAGTAGCATGCGTTCGGCCAGTCAAGGCGCATTTTATATTTTGCCTGAAAGCGGTTCGGATGATGACAGCGACTATGGCGGTGCGTATGACAAAGCCACCATCAATAAAATTGCCCGCGTAGTGGTGACCATTAATTATGCGATTGAATAATTGCGCTGTAGATTGAACAATGCGGAGCAATCATGAAGACCAAGATACATTCCAACACCATCTAGCTTGGTTTTTTTGCATAGAATATTTGCAATAACAATCCATTTGAAAAACCAAATAAAATTCGGGGAAATTGCACATGCAACATTCAATAAAAATACTCAGCCTAAGTGTTCTGAGTGCCATGCTTATGGCCTGTGGTAATCCAATCAAATCACAGCATCATCTTGCCGCTGAAGTAGCGATGCCAGTGCCTTTAGCCATGCCAAGTCATGTCGGCGACAGTGCACGTAAAATGATTGCGCCTGCGTCTTATATCGCCATGCCTGCGCCTGAAGCACAAGTTTCGCCATATAACACGGAAAAATATCAAAAAAACGAAGTCAATGCAGTGTTTAGTGTTGCCGATCAAGCAGTTTCGACATTTAGTATCGATGTTGACACCGGCAGTTATAGCAATACACGGCGTTATTTAAACGATGGTCGTTTACCGCCGGTCGATGCAATCCGTGCCGAGGAAATGATGAATTATTTTGATTATCACTACCCGCAACCGAACAGTATTCACCCTTTCTCAGTCAGTACTGAAACGGTTGATTCACCTTGGAAAGAACGCGCGAAGCTGATCACAATTGCCATTCAAGCCAAAGATTTAAATACCAAACAATTGCCACCAGCAAACTTGGTCTTTTTGGTGGATGTATCTGGCAGTATGAATGCCGATGATAAATTACCTTTAGTAAAACAAACCTTGCGGGTCTTGACCGAGCAATTACGTGCACAAGATAAAGTCACCATTATTACCTATGCAAATGGCGAAAAATTGGTGTTAGAGCCAACTTCAGGCGCGCAAAAAGATAAAATTCTCAGCGTGATTAATGCCTTGCAAGCGGGCGGTGCGACAGCCGGTGAGCAAGCGATTCAGTTGGCTTATAAACAAGCCGAAAAAGTTTTTATGAAAAATGGCATTAACCGTATATTGTTGGCTACCGATGGTGATTTTAATGTCGGCATTACCGATTTTAATACCTTAAAAGGTATGGTGGCGGAAAAACGCAAATCGGGTATTTCATTAACCACTTTGGGTTATGGCACGGGCAACTATAATGAACAGTTGATGGAACAGCTTGCCGATGCTGGCGATGGTCATTACAGTTATATTGACAATAAAAATGAAGCCAAAAAAGTGGTGCAACGGCAATTGTCATCGACATTGGCAACGGTTGCACAAGATGTGAAAATTCAGGTTGAGTTTAACCCAGCAACAGTTAAAGAGTATCGTTTGGTCGGTTATGAAAATCGGATGTTAAAACAAGAAGATTTTAATAATGACAAAGTGGATGCCGGTGATATTGGCGCAGGGCATAACGTGACTGCGCTCTATGAAATTATTCCAGTGGGGCAGCAAGGTTGGCTCAATGATTCACGCTACCAAGCTGCAACTAAAACCACAGCGGCACAAAAGTCTGAATATGCGTATGTGAATTTACGTTATAAATTGCCGAATCAAGAAAATAGTATTTTGCTGAGCCAAGCGGTGCAAGCAGGTAGTAAACCGCTTGCGCAAGCCAATAACGATACGCGTTTTGCCATAGCAGTTGCAGCCTATGCGCAACAGCTCAAAGGCGGTCAATACAATGGTGCAATGGGTTGGGATCAAATTATTCAATTGGCGCAGCAGTCGGCAAAACCAGATGCTTATCAGCTGCGTGAAGAATTTGTCGATTTGGCGAAAATTGCCAAAAGCTTGAGTGCGAAAAAAGATTAAACTAGCAGTGCAGAAAAGCGATCAGCAATGGTCGCTTTTTTGTGCCTAAATGTCGTGATTACGGGCAGACTATGCTATAAGCAAGCAGTTTTTATTGGCAAGTGTGATGGCGATGTTGCAAGATTTACTGCTCCCGATGTTTGAAGATGATTATTATCCAGATAGCTTAGTTGCTGAAATTAAACAGCATATTCTGTGCTTTGCACAAAAGCTCAAGGAAGATTTATCCGATGCTGAGATTTATCATTTTGCCCAGCAAACCACCAGTGCAATGAATAAAATGAAACCCAAGTTTAGCGACTTAGATTCAAGCCTAGATGACAGCGCTACGGATTATATTGCCGAAGCAATGATGATGGTGCTGCAAGCGGCGGGATATTTAGAATTTGATATAGAAGAGTTGGTTGCCAATCGAGAGTGGTAAATTGCACTCTCGATTGGCTGTTCATTTAGCAGTTGCTTATTTTTCCTCTGCTTCTTGCCAAAACTTGGGTAAAACAATGTGCCCTGAAATTTGTGCAGAAATTTTAGGCTGAATAAGGTGCTGATAATATTCACTTTCAGTTTTAATCAGTAAACCGATGGTGTCGCCGTCATGTAGCTGGGCATGAACGCTTGGCAGTTCAAATTGATGGGCTTGGTCGTTTACGGTTGTTGTATTCATGACAATTTGGTTGTTGAGCACTTTTTTATTGAGGTTAAAAGGCGTTGTTTGATCATTGAGAATACGATATTTGCCAGTTTCTTTCGATTTTACCGCCACTGAAATAAACAATGTTGGGTCAGTATCTGCTTCAGCTTCGACTTTTAAACTCAGCTGCGCAGCACCCGTGAAGTAAGTGGCTTGATTCGCAGTATGGATGGGAACAAAAACAGCTTGTTTATGGGTTGGTGCAATCTGTGTTTTTGCTAAGGTGTAGTGGCTTATAGGTTGTAAATCTTTAAGCTGAGTCACAGGACTTTGGTCTACACATAATTCGGGCAGCGCTGCCGTGTTGGTCGCTTGATCTTTAAGCTTGCGGTCAAACCAATTGAGCACTACTTTTTGTAAATTGTATTGTTGCTGATTGCCACAACGTACTGATTTCCCGATATACCAAAAAGGCGTATTGCCTAAAGGGCTATGCTGCGTAAAGGGTTGCAAATGCCCACCTTGTACGCCAATTAAATGCACTTCATGTTGTGCATTTTGAATGCAGTGCGCAGCTTTGACTGCTTCATTGAATGGAAATAATACATCTCTAAAGCCTTGAATAATAAGCGCATCGGCTTGAGGTGCTTGACCCTGTGCGCAAAACCAATTGAGGTGATGTGTTTTGAGAAACTCGTAGCTTGATGCGTTTAACTTGCCTTGCTGTGTATCTTGATAGGCTTGTTTCAGTGCAGGGTCAA
>SSHD01000019.1 GCA_008017255.1 Acinetobacter sp. | reverse complement strand
GTATACGGTTGACCAAAGCAAAAAATTTGATTCAGCAGTAACGCTAGACAAACAACAGCACATTCAGACTCAAACAGCCCAATCTGTCAAAATTGGCAAAATGCTTGAACAAAGCACGATGCCGAACAGTTGTGCTGACGAACATAGCGAGCGTGAACCACCTGATCCCTTCCCGAACTCAGAAGTGAAACCTCTTCGCGCTGATGGTAGTGTGGCGTTTGCCATGTGAGAGTAAGTCATCGCCAGCTTTTAAATTAGAACACCCCCTCCGCTAACGCAGAGGGGGTGTTTTTTATTGGGCTGCAATAATTCGAACAGTTGAAAAAGTGTGCTTATATTTCTAAGATGTTAAAAAGATTTATAAAATTAAAAAGGTTGGCAAAATAGTTATGTTGCAAATTCAGTTTAGTTATACGGCGAATGCGGCGTATAACTATAGTTATGCAAATACCAAGGAAAACCCATGCGCTTCTTAAGCTTCGCCTTTTTCTGTATCACGTTGGCAGGTTGCACAACAATTCAGCACAGCACTAGATTATCAACAAACCTCCATGCAAAAGAATATAACTCTGTTGCCGCGCAATACATGGACAGGCCTACATTTTCAGCAATAGAGCAAATGAGCGACGGAGAAACTGTTCTATCTGTATCCATGGACAATTATGGTTCCGCGCAAAGCAGCCTTAGATTTTCAAAAAAACACGTACAAGAATATCTAGCATTATTCGATAAATACTCCGAGTGGGAGCAGCTCGCAAAATCGAGAGGCGACGCATTTACAAAAGAAATTGGCAGCGCTTCCTCATGGGGAAATGGCATGACTGGGACCCTGAAGTTTACATTTCACAGTGGCAACTCAAGCACCCACTTTCTATCTATAGCATTCTGTGCAGCCGGCACATGCCTAGAGGACGAAGCATTGTATTTTGATGCTAAAAATACAACAGAACTAAAAGTCTTGCTGCAAAACCTAAAGTCTGGCGCTATTCAACAGAAAGATATAGATTCCGTGTATAGATAATCTAACTACTGGTTTAAGCCGTTCACTTCGCTCACTGGATTCGTAAAAGCTGTTAATGGTTACTGTGAAAAAGCCATCTATGAAAACACTCTGTATTTGCATCATCGCTGCGGTGGTTTTTGTATGGCTAGCTAGTTCAAGTTTGCCTGCTATAGTTGCTCAAATTTTGGCGCGGCAAGCATGGCAAACGGCTATATGTCGCACGGTGCTTATATTGCTTTAATGCTTGGGTTAGTGCTGATATTGCCATTGCTGTTCGTTGCTCCTATTTATTTTATGCAAAAACTACCCATTCGCATGTTGAATTTTTCGCATAAAGAGTATTGGTTTGCACCGAAGCGGCGTGCGGCAAGCTTTGCCTATCTATCAAAAAGTATGTGCAACTTTAGCCCTGTTTTGCTGCTGTACCTGTGTTTTGGTGAACGCCAATGTAACCCACTCGCCACGCTTGTCTGGGTAGCCTTTTATTATTAGCTTGCTGCTATTTTTGGGCTTTATCTTATTTTGGCTGTTTTCTATTGCACGTTATTTCCGCCGCCGCTAGACCAGTGTGCAAGATGTCGCAGCATAAACCATACGCATCATCCATCCGTTTATGTTTAAATCTAACGATTGTCCCGACTTAAGTGCGATCAAACTACCATGAAACTCAACGCTTTTACTCCGCTGCCACAAGATGATGAAGAACTGCATTTGCCTGAGCTGGTGTATTGGGCATCGCAAGGGGATGTAGCACAAGTTGAACAACTGTTATTGGACGGCATAGACCCAAATCAAACCGATGATGAAGGCTATAGTGCACTGCAAGCGGCTGCTGAAAATGACCATTTAGCCGTAGTGCAGCTGTTGGTCAGTAGAGGCGCGAATGTCGCCTATAAAGGTGAATATACGGCACTACAACTGGCGGAAATGGCAGAGAATAGCGATGTGGTGGCGTATTTAAACAGTCTATAAATTGAACAATAAATACCCCAAATAAAAAAAACAGCCCCATCATCCTGACGGGGCTGTTTCATATTCAGTTTCTTGTCGCTGATATCCTATCGACGACGACATCCTGTGTTTAATTATTATCAATGAGACTTCCTGTCTCTATGTGCTTATATTAGCGTTCGCATTCTGAGCTGTATATTCGCCAATTGCGCCGATGGCTGTAAGTTTTGGCTTACATGGCACTTGTATTATACAAGTTGGTGGCATAAAAAAGCGCAATCAAAGGACTGCGCTTAGATCGCTAACAGTGCTTAGAAATGAATATCGACACCGATATATGGGCCTTTAAATTCAAAGCTCAAATCATTTTTAAGGTTGTTGCTTTCGTAGTCATCGAATTGAATATCTAAAATGCGATAGCCTGCTTTTAAGCCGACATCGACCAGGAGGTTGTCGACAAAATTGTATTGTAATTCTGCTTTGGCATCGGTCAGTTGCGTATCTTCATAGTTGCTATACAACAATTCCGCTTTGGCACTTAAACCCGTTAACGGTAGTTTTACTCCTGCGGCACCATAAATCACTGGCACGGTTTCATCAATTTTGGTGTTGGCGAGCGCAAGGGTTTTAACATCACCACTGAGTTTGCTGGCACCAATACCAATATCTGCATCGACAACATTGTCTAAAATTTCGTAATATAAAATGAAGTCGGTTTGGTCAATATCCAGATCGTAGATTGGTTGATTCAGCACTTGATTTTCAGTTTGTGCATTTAAGTTCACATAACGAAGTTTAGCATTGGGAATGAGTGGTACCGGATGCTCAATGGCCAATGACACTTGGGTCGAACCGTCACGCTCTAAGTCGTAATCGTCTACACCAGTTTGCGCTGCCATATTGGCTTGACCGTCATAAGCCCAATAGCTGGCATCGGCTTTGACCGCTACGACATCGGCCTGCGCTACGCCGCAGTAGCCCAATGCGGCTGCTAACAAAGAGAGTTTTAATTTTTGCATTGTATTGTCCTCAATTAAATAAAACAGACCGAAATGGTGTATTGATGATGATTAGCGCGAATCATATAGTGATCTCGGCAAATATGAAGTAGTCTAAATTCAAATTTTACAATGAGAAAACAATGTCGATTATTTCAAGCGGGGCAGAGTATCCCTTCTATGTGGCAGGCAAGGCGCAGACCAGTGGGCAATGGCTTGAGGTTCAAGATAAATATCAACAGAGTGTCTATGCGCGAGTGGCATTGGCAGATGGCAAAGTATTAGAACAAGCCATAGCAGCGGCGTTGAAAGCAGAAGCAGAGATGGCGGCGCTGAAGCCGTTCCAAAAGCAAAAAATTTTGCTGCACTGTGTGAAACGCTTTAATGAACTGCGTGATGAACTGACTGAAATATTGATTGCGGAAGGCGGTAAACCACGTATGGCAGCAAGTGCTGAAGTGGAGCGTTTAATTAATACTTTTCAGTTGGCGGCAGATGCGGTGACGCAATTGGATGAAGGGAGGATGTTACCTTTGGCGGTAACAGCTGCCGCAGCGCGCTATCGCGGTATGGTTAAATACGTGCCAATTGGTGCAGTTTCTTTGATTAGCCCGTTTAACTTCCCTTTGAATTTGGTGGCGCATAAAATTGCCCCAGCGATTGCGGCAGGTTGCCCTTTTGTATTGAAGCCTGCCAGTTTAACCCCGATTAGCGCCTTAAAAATTGCGGAGGTTTTGGCTGAAACCGATTTGCCTAAAGGTGCATGGTCCATTTTGCCATGTGACCGTCATGCGGCGGATATTTTAGTTACTGATGATCGGTTTAAAATGCTCAGTTTTACCGGTTCTGACCAAGTCGGTTGGGACATGAAAGCGCGTGCAGGTCGTAAAAAAGTGACGCTTGAATTGGGGGGCAATGCTGCGGTGCTGATTGAAGCCGATGCTGTGATTGATGATGCGCTAATTGATCGTTTAATTGGCGCAGCCTATGCACATGCGGGGCAGGTTTGTATTAGTGTGCAACGGATTTTAATTCATGCCGATATTTACAGTGCAGTGAAAAAGAAATTGCTAGAGAAACTGAAAACCATCCAAGCCGCTGACCCTGCGTTAAGCACCACATTGGTTGGCCCGATGATTAAAGCGGATGAAGCACAGCGCTTAAAAAAATGGCTCGATAAAGCTGAGAAAAAAGGCGCTACAGTGCTGACGGGCGGTAGTTTTAAAGGGGTATTGTTTGAACCGACCTTGTTGGAAAATGTCGATGCTGAACTAGAAATTTATAAAGATGAAGCCTTTGGACCGGTTGCTATTTTAGAGCAATATGCCAATTTTGAGCAGGGTATTGCCATCATTAATCAAAGCCGTTTTGGTTTGCAGGCTGGTGTTTATACGCAAGACTTAAATAAAATGTTGTATGCGTGGGATCACTTGCATGTGGGCGGGGTGATTATTAATGATGTACCGACGTTCCGTGTCGATAATATGCCCTATGGCGGGGTGAAAGATTCAGGCTTAGGCCGTGAGGGCATTCATTCGGCAATCCGCGATATGCAAGAAGAACGAGTGTTGGTGATTAAGCAATAACAAAGACTTTAATATCAACGCAACAGAATGAATATGGCAGGGTGATCCATGCCAGATTGGACAACAAAAACGGTATCAATATGCCTACTCTAACTTTAGGTGAGCTATGACAGCGACACGTGAAAACTGGACCTCACGATCTGGTTTTATTATTGCAGCCATTGGGTCGGCTGTGGGTTTGGGGAATATTTGGCGCTTTCCCTATGTCGCCTATGACAATGGTGGCGGTGCGTTTTTAGTTCCGTATTTATTGGCGCTGATTACTGCCGGTTTACCGTTGCTGTTTTTAGATTATGCCACTGGACATCGTAGCCATAATTCGCCGCCCAAAGCCTATAGAGCTTTATTTAAAGGCGGTGAAACCTTAGGTTGGTGGCAGGTGTGCGTGTGCCTTGTGGTTGCGCTGTATTATGCCAGCGTGCTGACGTGGGCAGGCAGTTATATTTATTTTTCCATCGGTCAGGTGTGGGGCAGTGACCCAGAAAGTTTCTTCTTCAAGACTTACCTACAAACCTCGCAAGCCAGTGGATTTGATCTGCAATTTGTCAGTCATTTATTTTGGCCGATTGTGGGCATTTGGGCGCTGACTTTAATCATTTTATATGGTGGGGTGAAAAAAGGTGTTGAGCTGTCCAATAAAATATTTATGCCGCTGTTGTTTGTTTTGTTTAGTATTTTGGTGATTCAATCCTTGCGCTTACCTGGTGCGGTCGATGGCTTAAATGCCTTTTTTACCCCAGACTGGTCGGCGATGATGAATTATAAAGTCTGGTTAGCCGCCTATGGACATACTTTCTTTTCGCTGTCGGTCGGCTTTGGCATTATGGTGACGTATTCATCTTATTTAAAACCAAAAACCAATTTAACTGGCTCGGGGTTGATTGTCGGTTTTGCCAATGCTTCCACCGAAATTTTGGCGGGGATTGGCATATTTGCAGCACTAGGTTTTATGGCACATGCCGCAGATAAAGATGTACAAGATGTGGTCAGTGGCGGCATTGGGTTGGCGTTTATCGCATTCCCTAAAATTATTTCCAGTTTAGGTGCAGGTGCAGATTTATTTGGCTTGTTATTTTTCGCTTCGTTGTTTGTGGCGGGTATTTCGTCTATGGTGAGTATTTTGGAAGTACCGATTGCCGCCATGCAAGACAAGTTAAAGTGGGGACGGCGTAAAGCAGTCAGCATTATCGGTGGCAGCAGTGCACTACTTTCAGTGCTGTTATTTTCCAGTGTCAATGCAATTAAACTGGTGGATATTATTGATCACTTTATTAACAATATCGGCATTATAGGTGGGGCATTGTTGTCGATTATTGGTATTGCATGGTTTAAGCATTCTGCATTACGCGAGCTTCGAGACCACGTGAATCGTATTTCAACCTTGCAACTTGGCAAAGGTTGGGATTTTACTTTAACGGTGATTACTTCTTTAATTTTATTGACCACCTTAAGCATGACGATTTTTAGCTTGCTCAGAAATGGTTACGAAAGTTATAGCATGAGTTTACAAGGTATCTTCGGCTGGGGCAGTGTACTGTTTTGTGCGGTGGTGGCGTTGCTACTGAGCAAAATGAAAGATCGTTAGGAGAATAACTATGAATACTTCTGCAATCGTGATGATGGTCATTTCAATACTGTTTTTATGGGGTGGCTTGGCGCTGTCGATTTGGCATTTGAGCAAAAACCCAGAACAATTAGATGAAGTGCTGGAAGAAGTCAAAGATCAACATACGCTTTAGCAGATTAAACAGCTCAATGAACGATTGGACTGTTTTTTATCAAGAGATGATGATGCACGTCAAAGCGTTGTTGGTGTTGAATGTCGACTTATAAAGGAATCGGGATAATACAACAAAATGCTGTGGTAATTGGTCGGTTTGAGTCGGAGGCAATGATTTTTGCGGCATGATGGCAACTGGAAAATTGTTGATATATTGCAGGCATTCCTGCAACCAGACCTTGATGGCTGATAATAGATTTTACTGCACCTGAACAGGTTGAACCGCCATAAAGC
>SSHD01000113.1 GCA_008017255.1 Acinetobacter sp. | reverse complement strand
TTTAAAAGCTATGCGGTGGATTATGACGGTGCTTTAAATGCACTCGGTCAGGGTGATGGTCGCTTAAAAGTGAATGTTGCAGGCACGCCTGAATACTTGAAAATTAATCAACTGCAGCACGATGGCGTAGCAGGAAAAATTTATGCCACTGGTACGTTGAATCTGAAAAACCAATTGGGGTGGGATGTCGATGCTTCATTGGTACGTTTTAAACCGCAATACTTTGTGTCCAATCTGAGAGGTGAACTGTCAGGGCGGGTAAAATCGCAAGGGGTTTGGTCAGACAAACTCAAAAGAATTGATATTCGGCAGTTGAATGTAGCGGGTTTTCTGAATAATCACCCACTGCGTGGACGTGGCAATTTGAGCGTGTTGTTAGATAGCACACAAAAAGGCTTTCTACCGCAACAGTTTGAAGCCAATAATTTGTTTTTAGCTTATGCGCAAAACCAAGTGCAAGCCTCAGGCAATGCGCAAAATTTACGCCTTAACATTCATGCACCGGCGCTCTATACGCTGTATCCGGGCTTAAAAGGGCGGATTTATGGTCATTTAAATGTACAGTCACAACCACGTTTAACCGCCACCGCAAATTTAGCGGTCGATCAGTTTGCTTTTAAAAATTTGCTCAGTATTCAATCTTTACGCATACAAGGTGAACTACCTACTTCGGAAACCACTGCAACCCAATTAACTGCAAACATGAGCCAAATGCGCAATGGCAAACGTGTGATTGAAAATGCTACGCTACGCTTGGCGGGTACATACAAAGCGCATGTGCTTAAGCTCGACAGCCAAAACCGCAAGTCTAATTTTCACCTGCAATTGGCAGGTGGTTTTAATGCCAATAACGACTGGATTGGTCAATTGCAACAGGGTCAATTTAAATCGCAGCGCATTCAACTAGAGCAACAGCAAGCTGCGGCATTGATGTATTCTGCCGCCGCTGCCGACTTGTATGTGGGGCAGCATTGTTGGCAGAGTGCGCATGGGCAATTGTGTTTAGATCAAGCCGCACGCATCGCCAAAGCCAAAGGCAATGTGTCTATAGTGACCAAAGGGCTAGATTTAACCGACTTGAGTGCATTTATGCCAGAAGGTTTGGCCATGACCGGTCAGTTAGACGGTTACGCCAAAGCCTCGTGGGTAAATGGCGGACAGCCAAAGCTCGATGCACGCTTAGTCACCCGTAAAGGCCAAATTGGCCTAGAGGCAGATGACCCAACGGACCCACCCACCACTGTGGCGTATGATGAGCTTAGCTTAATCGGCAAAAGTGTTACCAATGGGTTGCTCTTGCGTATGGACATGAAAACCCCAGAAATTGGTACTGGTTATGCCAATGTGGTGGTGAATCCGTATCAACAAGGCATGCCTATGCAGGGGGAAATTGCCTTTGATGATATTCAACTGAAAATTATTAAGCCTTTTATCAAAGATGTGCGTTCTATGGCGGGTACTTTGGCACTAGCTGGCAAAGTGCAAGGCAGCTTAAGCAAACCACAATTTACTGGGCAAATGCGCTTAAAAAATGGCGCAATCAGTATGATTTCGCTGCCAGTGAACTTGACTAATATTCAACTGTATTCATCTATTCGGCAAGACTCCGCCACCATTGACGGTGCATTCAATAGCGGGCAAGGGGTTGGGCGCTTAAAAGGTAGTTTTGACTGGAAAAATCGACCGCATTTGGCACTGACTCTAAAAGGTGACAACTTATTGCTGCGCCAAGCACCTATGATTACCGCCATTGCCGAACCTGACCTGAGTTTAGATGTCTATCCGTTTGAACGGCGTTTAAGTTTAAAAGGCACTATTGATATACCGCGTGCACGTATTTCAATGCCAGAAACTACTGCCAAAGTGATTAATGTATCGCCCGATGTGCGAGTGGTACATCAAGGTCAAGACCTACTGGCGACCTTAAATGCGGCTAAACCGTGGGATATTCGTGCCGATATGACCCTAACACTGGGCAATCAAGTAATTTTTCAAGGCTTTGAAAGTAACATTCCAATATTAGGGCGTTTGCATTTATCACAACGTGGCTTGGAAACTGCCATGCGAGCCAATGGTGCGATTGGGGTCAGCCAAAAAGTCAAGATTGAAGCCTATGGGCAAAGTTTAGATTTAAACCGTGCCATTGGGCGTTTTAATGGTCCACTGGCGAACCCGACCTTAGACATTGATGCCAATAAAATTATTCAAGGCAGCCTGGTTGGCGTGCGTGTGACTGGGACCTTAACTGTGCCGAATATTCAGGTTTATAGCGATGCAGGCTTGTCGCAACAAGAAGCGTTAAATGCTTTAGTTTCAGGGCGAATTAATGAAGGTGGTAGCGGTATAAGCAATGCCGAAGGCTTTAAGTCCGATGTCAATAACACCATTGCCGCAGCAGGGATTAGTATGGGCTTAGGTGGCACGCGCGCGCTTACCAATCAAATTGGTCGCACTTTTGGTTTTAGTAGTTTGGCTTTAGATGCGCAGGGTACAGGCGACGACACTCAGGTCAGTCTGACGGGTTACATTACCCCAGACTTATTTATTCGTTATGGCGTAGGCGTATTTACCCCTGTAAATAAACTGACACTGCGTTATCAAATGAACCGCCGTTTATATTTGGAAGCCAGTTCATCACTCGAACGTGCCATAGATTTATTTTATAACTGGCGATTCTAAATCAACTAAACCGTGCGAATTCATTTTCATCACGGTTTAGCTTTTATACAGTTTTAGTCTTGGCAATATAGCCCATACAAGGTTTGCATTAGCTGCAACACTTTATCGTCACAAATTTGATAAAAAATCTGCTTACCCTCACGGCGAGTGGTCACTAGCTTTGCTTTGCGTAATAAGGTGAGTTGTTGCGATAGTGTCGGTTGGTGAATATCGGTCAGTTGTTCAATCTGTTGTACATGTTGTTCCGCATGACTTAGCACACATAAAATTTTTAGTCGGTCAGGATTAGACAGTATTTTCAGCTGCGCCGCCACATAAGGTACTTTTTCAAAATCAATACTGATTGCAGAATGAAGGTTATGCAAAGATAAAATCCTCATCATAAGACTTGAATAATTATTTAAATTATATAATATTAAAATATATATTGTAAAGAGGTCACCTCATGCACGATTTTGTATATGCGTTTATTGGTGGGGCGTTCATTGGTTTAGCGACGGTGGGCTATTTGTACGTGCACGGCAAAATTGCCGGCATTAGTGGCATGATTGCGCAAGTTTTAATGCCACAAACGTGGGTTAAAACACCAGTGTTTTGGTTTTTATTGGGCTTACTTGCAGTACCGTTGTTGTACGGCAGCATGACTACGCCGCAGATTGATTTATCCGCCAATACGGGGTTTTTACTGATCGCAGGTGTATTGGTTGGGTTTGGTACACGGTTAGGCTCGGGCTGTACTAGTGGGCATGGCATCTGTGGCATGAGCCGCTTATCGAAACGCTCCATTGTTGCAACCTTGACCTTTATGGCGGCGGGTGTGTTGACCGTGTATGTGATGCGGCATGTGTTAGGAGCTTAAATATGAACAATCATCTTATTTTTAAAAATATTTTAGCGTTTATTTTTGGTGGCGTATTTGCATTGGGCTTGATGATTTCTGGCATGTCCAATCCAGCAAAAGTGCAGAACTTTCTAGACATTTTTGGTACATGGGATGCCAGCCTTGCCTTTGTAATGATCGGGGCGATTCTAGTGGCATTTATACCATTTCAAAACGTACTGCGCCGTGAATATCCACAAACCATTTTCCTCGAACCGATTATGCTACCGAGTAACCGTCAAATAGATGCCAAGCTCATCACTGGGGCCGTATTGTTTGGTATCGGTTGGGGTATTGCGGGAATTTGCCCTGCACCGAGTTTGACGTTGATTGGCTTGGGGCATTATCAGGTGTTGTATTTTATTGTGGCGATGCTTGTGGGCATGCTGATTCATCGGCAAATATTTGAGAGAACCACGCCATGAGTGGACTTAACCCGATCGTACAAGAATTTTTTGATGAAGCGAGCAATACTTTTAGTTATGTGGTCAGCGATCCAAGCAGCAAACACTGCGCTATTATCGACAGTGTATTGGATTATGATGCAGCGTCAGCGAGCACCCAAACCATCCATGCCGATCAAATTATCGACTATGTACGGCGTGAAGGCTTGAGCGTACAGTGGATTTTAGAAACCCATGTGCATGCCGATCACCTCACGGCATCGCAATATCTCAAAGCGCAATTGGGCGGCAAAATTGCCATGAGCCAAAAAATCGCCATTGTGCAAGACACTTTTAGTGCAATTTACGATTTAGATGTAAATTATTTTCACGAGCAGCAGTCTTTTGATTATTTATTTGCAGACCATGAACGCTTTCAAATTGGTGACTTGCAAGCGTATAACATCCCAACGGCAGGGCATACGCCAGCTTGTCTGAGCTATGTGATTGGCGATGCGGTTTTTGTTGGTGATACTTTATTTATGCCAGACTACGGTACGGCACGCTGTGATTTCCCCAAAGGCAGTGCGGAGGTTTTGTATGATTCGATACAACGCTTGTATGCCTTGCCCGACGCAACACGGGTATTTTTGTGCCATGATTATAAACCCGCAGGGCGTGCACATTACGTTTGCGAAACCAGCATCAAAACGCAAAAAAACAGTAATATTCATTTGCAAGTGGATACGCCAAAAGCACAGTTTGTCGCCATGCGGCAGCAACGCGATGCCAGTTTGCGTATGCCAAAACTGATTATACCTGCCATTCAAATCAACATGGATGCGGGAAAGTTTCCGACACCCGCTGCTAATGGCATGCGTTATTTAAAGCTACCATTCAATTATTTTAAAGGCTGATTCATCATGTCTAATTTGCAAGACCCACGTGTGTTACTGGCGCTCGAACGTACTTTATTGGCATGGAACCGCAGTAGTTTGGCATTGATTATTTTTGGTTTTGTCATCGAAAAGGCAACTCTACTTGGGCAAGTGCTAGACCCGATTAAATATGCCGACAGAATTATTTATAGCCAATGGCTCGGCGTAGCAGTGATTGTATTTGGCTTGTGCATTAGTTTTTGGTCGATTGTGCAATACCGTATTGCGCTGCGTTCCTTGACGCAAGAAGAAATGATTGAGGGCTATAACACACACCTACCTATAGTGGTGGCGTTATTTAGCATATTGACCGGTTTTTTATTGATGATTTCTTTTTTGCTTTAGGCATAATTGAGTAATACGGCAAACCAAATTGCCGCTTGTGCCGTTGTTGCGGCTGATTGATTAAATACAATCAACTTAATCACTGCGTCCATAAATGCATTAAACTGAGCATATATTTTTAATAGTTGATTGTGGTAGAATTGATTTAAGCTATTGAATATTAAGTGTTTTATGACACATTTTGGAGGGAATGGATGAAATCTGTCACTTTTAGTCAACTTTTACTTGTTCTGAGTATCGGATTTCTCACCATGACTTCGTCAAGCCATGCTAGAGAATATTATAAATATGTTGATGCCAATGGTGTTACGACGTATTCAGCAACGCCTCCGCCAGTTAAAAGACAAGACCCACAACTCGACCCAAACAGAAAAAATCCTGCTACAGCTACCACAACACAACAATCGACTACTGTGCAGCCAAATGCAGCAACGAAAACACCGACCACGACTGTGAAAGCAGCAGCAATTGCTAAGGTTGCAGTAAAAACCACAGTACTGACCCCCAGTGCAGCCGCAGCACCAGACATGCTGTATGCAATTAAAAAATGTAATGGGGTAAGATGTTGGGATGCCAAAGGCAAATCATTTAGTTTAGTGGCAGGTAATACCTACTTATCTAAAACTGGTTCAAAATGTACAAAAACCAAAAATACCATGCGTTGTAGTAAATAAGACGTTTTTTTGTCTTTAAAGCGGTTGTTATAACGCTTTCCTTTTGGCAAAAGCTGCAAGTTTCAGTATGATAGACGCATCAAATTGGTCATCGTATGGCAATGAATAGCGTAACAATGAAAAGTGTGGCAATGAAAAAAGTTGTATTGATGGCTATGGGGTTGGGCGTAGTGGCGTGTGCAGAAAAACAACCGCTCAGCGCAGAACAACAATGGCATGGCTATTGTGTCAGTGTCGGCAATGCCGCGCGTTCGATTACTTTAGACCGTCAAAATGGCTATGAGCAACAACAAGCCGTTGAGCATGCCGCTAAAGTTGAAGATGCCACCACACGTCAATTTATCGCTGAAATTATCGAAACAGTTTATGCCATGCCAGAGGCAGAGTTAAAAACTGAACCAGATGCCGTGCGTGACCGTTTGAAACAACAATTTACCGAAAAATGTTTGGCTACACCGCATGAAACTTTGCCAAACTATAAGCAATTTTAATCTACATAAGCAAAAGACAACTGGGTTGTCTTTTTTTATAGCTGTAATTTATTGTTTTATTGGGTTTTAATTGAATCGACAGGCACTATTTAAACGTGATGAACATTTCGCAGTAAAATAATGGTCATCACGTAGAAATACAATAGTTGCATTAACTTTTAACGCGAAGTCTAGTAAAATTTTGCTGTCCATATTGTTTGTAGTGTTCGCCAAAAGCTGAAACTTACAGGCAATTTTTTAAAAAAGAGGAATATACCGTGCTAGAAGCTTACCGCCAACACGTAGCAGAACGTGCCGCACTCGGTGTCCCACCGAAGCCACTTGATGATGCTCAAACTGCTGAACTCGTAGCATTATTAAAAAACCCACCAGCAGGCGAAGAAGCATTTCTAGTCGATTTGCTTGAAAATCGTATTCCGGCAGGTGTAGACCAAGCGGCGTATGTAAAAGCTGCTTTCTTAGCTGCGCTTGCAAAAGGCGAAGCATCATCTCCTTTAGTGACGAAAGAGCGTGCGGTTTACCTATTGGGTACCATGCTTGGTGGTTATAACGTTGCACCATTGGTTGAACTTCTTGACAATGCTGCACTTGCAGGCTTAGCTGCTGAAGCATTGAAAAAGACTTTATTGGTTTTTGATGCATTCCATGACGTTGCAGACAAAGCTAGAGCTGGCAATGCCAATGCAAAAGCAGTATTACAATCTTGGGCAGATGCTGAATGGTTTACGAGCCGTGCAGACGTTCCAGAAGAAATTAAAATTACTGTATTTAAAGTTACGGGCGAAACGAACACTGACGACTTGTCACCTGCACAAGACGCTTGGAGCCGTCCAGACATTCCATTGCATGCCAATGCAATGTTGAAAAACGAACGTGACGGTATTAACCCTGAAAAAGCAGGTGAAGTTGGCCCGCTTCAACAAATTAAAGATTTGATTGCTAAAGGCAACCAAGTGGCTTACGTGGGTGATGTTGTAGGTACAGGTTCTTCTCGTAAATCTGCAACGAATTCTGTTCTTTGGTTCTTTGGTGATGAACTTGCACACATTCCAAACAAAAAAGATGGTGGTGTGTGCTTAGGTTCTAAAATTGCGCCAATTTTCTTCAATACAATGGAAGATGCAGGTGCATTACCTGTAGAAATCGATGTTGCCAACATGAACATGGGCGACGAAGTTGTATTGAAAATTGATCACGCTGCTGCAAAAGTAACTGCATTTAAAGATGGTGCACAAATTGCAGAAGCTGATCTTAAAACCCCAGTACTTTTAGACGAAGTACGTGCTGGTGGTCGTATTAACTTAATCATTGGTCGTGGTTTAACAACTAAAGCACGTGAAGAATTAGGTCTTGCGCCGTCTACATTATTCCGTACGCCAGTACAGCCTGCTGACACGGGTAAGGGCTTTACACAAGCTCAGAAGATGGTAGGTCGTGCATGTGGTCTTCCTGAAGGTCAAGGTATCCGTCCGGGTACTTACTGTGAACCGAAAATGACCACCGTTGGCTCGCAAGACACCACTGGTCCTATGACGCGTGATGAGTTAAAAGACTTAGCTTGCTTAGGCTTCTCTGCAGACTTAGTCATGCAGTCTTTCTGTCACACTGCTGCGTATCCAAAACCAGTTGACGTAACAACGCATCATACATTACCTGACTTCATTATGAACCGTGGTGGTGTATCGCTACGTCCAGGTGACGGTATTATCCACTCGTGGTTAAACCGTATGTTACTTCCAGATACCGTAGGTACTGGTGGTGACTCGCATACACGTTTCCCAATTGGTATTTCATTTCCAGCGGGCTCTGGTCTAGTTGCATTCGCAGCAGCGACTGGTGTTATGCCGTTAGATATGCCTGAATCTATCCTTGTGAAGTTCAAAGGTAAAATGCAGCCTGGTATTACTTTACGTGACCTTGTACATGCTATTCCTTACTATGCAATCAAAGCAGGCGACTTAACTGTAGAGAAAAAAGGTAAGAAAAACATTTTCTCTGGTCGTATCCTCGAGATTGACTTAACAGAAATGGAAACTGAACTGACTGTAGAGCAAGCATTTGAATTGTCTGATGCTTCTGCTGAGCGTTCTGCTGCGGGTTGTTCTATTACTTTGTCTGAAGGCAAAGTGGCGGAATACTTACGTTCAAACATCACCATGTTGAAGTGGATGATTGCTGAAGGTTATGGCGATGCACGTACTATGGCGCGCCGTGCTGAAAACATGCAGAAGTGGTTAGACAACCCAAGCTTGTTAAAAGCAGATGCCGATGCCGAATACACCAAAGTGTATGAAATTGATCTTTCAGAAATCAAAGAACCTGTGCTTTGCTGCCCGAATGACCCAGATGACGCTAAACTGCTTTCTGACGTTCAAGGTACAAAAATTGATGAAGTGTTCATTGGTTCTTGTATGACTAACATTGGTCACTTCCGTGCTGCTGGTAAGTTGTTAGATAAAGTAGAAGGTGGTTCATTGTCTACTCGTTTATGGTTGGCTCCACCAACGCGTATGGACGAGCGTCAATTGATGGACGAAGGTTTCTACAACACTTATGGTAAAGCTGGCGCGCGTACTGAAATGCCAGGTTGTTCATTGTGTATGGGTAACCAAGCGCGTGTAGCACCGAACACCACGTGTGTATCGACTTCTACGCGTAACTTCCCGAACCGTTTAGGTCAAGGTGCTAACGTTTACTTAGCGTCTGCTGAGCTTGCATCTGTAGCTGCTGTTTTGGGTAAATTACCAAGCCCAGAAGAATATCAACAGTATGCGTCGCAAATCGACAGCATGTCTGCTGACATTTACAAGTATTTAAGCTTTGACCAAATGGCTGACTATACTAAAGAAGCAGATCAAGTAGACACCAAGAAAATCTCTGCTGCTCAATTGACCTAATACGTTGATTTAGTGAAGATAAGGGCTGATTAATTCAGCCCTTATTTTTTTGTTTGATATAAAACTAAGTACGTTATTACAAAGCAATCTAATGCTGATCGTAATGTCCGCCAATCGCAAAAATATAAATGTATTGTTCATCAAATTTATAAATTAAACGGTCTTTTTGTGAGATACGTTTCGACCATAGCCCCGTCAGGTTGTGTCGCAGCTGCTCTGGTTTAC
>SSHD01000151.1 GCA_008017255.1 Acinetobacter sp. | reverse complement strand
TTGACCAACTTGGAAGTCGTTTGGTACGAAACCAGCATCTACCGCAGCACGTGAAGCACCTTGAGCAGCGCCAAGTTTGTCGGCTAATGGGTCAAGTACTTTGTGATAGTTTTCACCAGAACCTACACCACGACCACCCGAAACTACAATGCGTGCAGCAGTGAGTTCTGGACGATCAAGTTTCACGATTTCTTCGCTTACAAACTTAGAAATACCAGCATCTTTTGCATCGCTTAGCGCTTCAACCGCAGCAGAACCACCTTCTGCAGCAACAGCATCGAATGCTGTGCCACGAACGGTACCAACGATGATTGCTTCGTCAGATTGAACAGTTGCGATCGCGTTACCTGCATAAATAGGACGCTTAAACGTATTTGCAGATTCAACAGCAATAATGTCTGAAATCATACTAACATCAAGCAATGCTGCAACGCGTGGCAAAATGTTTTTACCCGTAGTTGTAGATGCAGCCAATACGTATTTGTAACCACCTTGAGCCACATCAGCCACTAAAGCAGCAACGTTTTCAGCCAATTGGTGCGCATAAGCTGCATTGTCAGCAAGTACAACTTTGCTTACACCTGCAATTTTAGCAGCAGCATCTGCAACTGCTTGAGCGCCAGAACCTGCTACTAATACAGTAATATCACCACCAATTTTTTGAGCGGCTGCAACAACGTTTAAAGTTGCACCATTCAAAGCCTGGTTGTTGTGATCTGCGATAACTAAAATACTCATGATTTTACTCCCTTAGATCACTTTCGCTTCATTTTTCAATTTTTCTACAAGCTCGTCTACAGACTTCACTTGTACGCCAGCTTTACGTTCAGCAGGTGCTTCAACTTTAATGGTTTTAAGTTTAGTACCCGTTGCAACGCCATAATCAGCAGGTGATTTAACATCAAGCGGCTTTTTACGTGCTTTCATAATGTTTGGAAGAGCTGCATAACGTGGCTCGTTCAAACGTAAATCTGTGGTGATAAGCGCAGGAAGACCCAACTCAACAGTTTGTAAACCACCGTCAATTTCACGCGTTACTTGTACTTTACCGCCGTCTACTTTCACTTCAGATGCGAAAGTACCTTGACCAGCGCCAAGTAAAGCACCAAGCATTTGACCTACTTGGTTAGAGTCGTCATCAATTGCTTGTTTACCAAGAAGAATAAGTTCTGGTTTTTCAGCATCTACAACGCCTTTTAAGATTTTGGCAACTTCTAAAGCACCAACTTCATCAGCAGTTTCAACTAAAATACCACGGTCAGCACCTAAAGCCATTGCAGAACGAATTTGTTCTTGCGCATCTTTAGAACCCACAGAAACCACAACGATTTCAGAAATCGTGCCTTTTTCTTTTAAGCGAACCGCTTCTTCAACTGCGATTTCACAGAATGGGTTGATTGACATCTTAACGTTAGTAAGGTCAACCCCAGTGTTGTCCGGCTTAACACGAACTTTAACGTTGGCATCCACCACACGTTTTACAGCGACAAGAGCCTTCATGTAATCCTCGGCTGTTCTTAGCAAGTAAATGAGTGAAGAGCGTATAACTCTTCGATTGAAACTTTTTAGGTGCTATATCTTGCAATGTATTGGGCATTTCGGTCAAGTCACAATTGCCAATCCATGCTTAAAAAAATATGAAATACTCAGTTCATGCAATTTTAATTTGAGTAAGTGCTATACGATTTTCTTCGTGCATTTTTAAATCTTTATTTTTATAATATTTTATAAAATTCAAACATATAGTCAAATTTATACACATCAACAATACAAACCAAATAAATCATTATGGCCTGTCTTTTTTAATGTAGCGCAAATTTTGCAAAAAATGTGGCAAAAAAGTAATAATGCCTACTCAACACACCCTAGCAGCTAAGTTTAGAAAACGATCGTCGATTAAACGGTCAATTTTGCAACATAATATATCGAACTTCAGCCTTTATGCGCTCTTGGATGTGCTTGATCGTAAACACTTGCCAATTGATCGAAGTCGACATGGGTGTAAATTTGCGTAGTCGATAAATGACTATGTCCGAGCATTTCTTGTACTGAACGTAAATCGCCGCTGTTCGACAGCATGTGACTGGCAAAACAATGGCGTAATAAATGTGGATGCAAATCGACATTGACCGCTGCGCGTTGTGCCTGAAATTTGACGCGATTTTCAATTTGCCGAGCGGTGAGTGCATGACCACGTTGCGAAATAAATACAGCACAATCGGCAGTCAATTCACCCTGCCAAAGTCGATAAATGTTGAGCCACTCCACTAAACTGTGCTGTGCTTTAGTACCAAATGGCACAACTCGTGTTTTATTCCCCTTACCCGTAATCCTTAATAATTTTCGATTAAAATCAATATCTTTAATAGTTAAACCTTGTAATTCCGCTAAGCGCAAACCACTTGAATATAACAGTTCTAACATGGCTTTATCACGCAGCCACAATTGTTGTTCTGTTGGTTTTTCAGGCGCGGCTTGATCGAGTATTTGATTGATGCTTTCAATATCAATCATGCCTGGTAAAGGTCGTGTTTGACGTTTTAATTTTAAGTCTGCCGATGGGTTTTGTTGTAAATAGTTGCCCTGCGCTGCCCATTTCATAAATTGACGAATCGAGGTTAAATGCCGCTGCAAACTGCTAGAACTGAGCCGATCTCGCTCTACGCGTTCAGCTAAATATTCACGTAAGTCAGAAGCTTCAACATCTACCAATTGTAGTTGTTTTTGTTCGCAAAAATTTAAAAAATCAGTGAGATCACGTTGATAAGCCGCAATGGTATGTTCAGACTGATTTTGAATAATGCGTTCTTTTAACCACATGGAAAGCAGTTGTACAGGTGTTTCCATTTGCTCTCCTTGTATATTGAACTATTGCCTTATTCACGATCCAATAAATGCAATAGATGGGCTCGTATATTTATCCATTCACTTTGTAAAATGCTATACATTACCGTGTCCCGAATTGTGCCATCTTTCCTTAAGACGTGCCCACGAATGACACCATCTTTTTTTGCCCCTAAACGCTCAATAGCACGTTGACTATTAAAGTTTAGGCAGTCTGTTCTCAACCCTACAACATTTGCATCTAAAGATTCAAAGGCATGCTGCAACATCAAAAATTTGCATGTTGTATTCACATGTGTTCTTTGCGCACACTTGGCATACCATGTATATCCAACTTCCAATCGTTTTACATTAGGCAAAATATCATGATAACTCGTCGTTCCTAATATTTTATTGTTCACATCATCAATCACGGCAAAAGCAAAACGCTCTGCTTTTTCTTTTTGTTGTAGTGCTAATTCAATATATTCTTTTACGTCTGAAAAATGTGGTGCTGAAGTCACCCGTAATTTCCATAACTCACCATCTTGACATGCTACCTGTAAGCCTGCTTCATGGCTAAAATCCAATCGCTCTAAACGAATTCCATTCATTTTTAGAGTTACTGCTTGATCAAACATCATAAATATTTCTCTTATTCAAAAAGCTAACATTATTATTTTTAAAATAAAAACATCACCTTATGGTGATGTTTTTGAACAATCTAACCTTGAAAATACCTTAAATCTAACCGTGCATCATACACATGCGTGGTTGGACCCGTCATCCACACTACATCGCCCTCACGCCAAGCAATATGTAACTTACCACCCGCCAGTTGAACCTCAACTTCATTGGCAAGCAAACCACGACGCATACCACTCACAGCCGCAGCACATGCCCCTGTACCACAGGCTAAAGTTTCACCGACACCACGTTCAAATACGCGTAAACGCACATGTTTTTCATCCAAAATTTGCATAAAACCAGCATTAACCCGTTCAGGAAAGCGTACATGCGACTCTACTTGCGGGCCTATGCCTGCAACATCAGCGGTGAGTACATCAGGCACTATAGTCACTGCATGTGGGTTACCCATATTGACCACATCAATATTCAGGGTTTTATCATTGGCTAAGGCCAAAGCATATAAACCTTCAATATCTTCATGTTCTTCGGTCACAAACGGAATTTGTTCAGGTAAAAACTTCGGCGGTCCCATATTAACCCGCACCCAACCATTGGCACCCAATTCAGGTTCAACTATGCCTGCTTTGGTTTGTACGCGAATTTTAGTTTTGGTGGTGAGTTGACGTTCATGCACAAAACGCGCAAAACAACGCACGCCATTGCCACACTGCTCTACTTCTGAGCCATCGGCATTAAAAATACGATATTTAAAATCTGCACTTGGGTCTTCAGGTGGTTCAACCAATAAAAGTTGGTCGAAACCAACACCAAAGTGCCGATCTGCCAAACGCTGAATGGTGACCGTGTCCAAATAAGCACGTTGGGTAATCAGGTCTACGACCATAAAGTCATTACCCAAACCATGCATTTTGGTAAATTCTAAATACATCGCAACTTACTCCTACGGCAACAAACGCTCATTTGCCCACAGTGATTCTATGCTTTCACGCTCACGTATCACATAAGCTTGGTCACCACTGACCATCACTTCGGCAGCTCGACCACGTGTATTGTAGTTCGAGCTCATGACAAAACCATAAGCACCTGCACCCAATACCGCCAATACATCATTTTCTTGCAACGCTAACTCACGCTCTTTACCTAAGAAATCGCCAGTTTCACAAATTGCGCCGACCAAATCCCATGTTTTTGTTTCGACCGTTGCGCGTGGATTAACCGCTTGAATATCCATCCAAGCCTCATATAAAGCAGGACGAATCAAGTCGTTCATGGCTGCATCTATAATGGCAAAGTTACGATGATTAGTCGGTTTGAGTAAATCCACCTTAGTCAATAATGCACCTGCATTGGCAGAAATACTACGCCCCGGTTCCATATACACTTTTAAACCCAGTTTTTCTAAGGCTGGGCGCATAGCATTGGCATATTCGGCAACGCTTGGTGGGGTTTCATCTTTATAACGCACGCCCAAACCACCACCGATATCAATATGTTTGAGGTCAATGCCTAAATTTCTCAACTGCTCAATCATTACAATCACGCGATCGAGCGCATCGACAAAAGGCTTGGTTTCGGTGAGCTGTGAACCAATATGACAGTCTATACCCACAATCTCTAAGTTCGACAATGACGCTGCATATTGATAGGTTTCAAAGACGCTATCACTTGGAATACCAAACTTATTTTCTTTTAAACCAGTTGAAATATAAGGATGCGTTTTGGCATCGACATCTGGATTGACCCGCAATGAAATTGGGGCTTTTTTACCTAAATGAGCCGCAACTTTCTGAATACGGTCTAGCTCGGCATAAGATTCAACATTAAAACAAGCAATGCCAACAGTTAAAGCTTTTTCAATATCTGCTTCGGATTTCCCTAAACCTGAAAATACGATTTTCGCCGCATCACCGCCTGCTGCTAATACTCGTGCCAATTCACCGCCAGTGACAATATCAAAGCCTGCACCAAGTTTTGCCAACACATTCAACACCGCAATATTGGAATTAGATTTCACCGCAAAACAGATTTGATGATCAATAAAATCAAAAGCACTGTGCATATCCAAATAATGTTTTTCCAAACTGGCTTTTGAATAGACATATAAAGGTGTGCCGTACTGCTGCGCAAGCTGATCCAGTGAACATTGCTCTGCATGCAATACGTCGTTAATGCGAGTGAAACTCATGGAAATTCCTTATTGATAAACTTAAGGTGAAGTGGTCTGTGTTTGAACGCTCGCTGGCTGCGCTGCTTCTACCGTATTTGCAGACGCATCGACTGCTGTGGCTTTATTTTTATATAGCAGGTATTTTGCACGTTTGTCGTGGTTGGGGTCGGAAGCAAGTTGCAATGCGCCTGACTGCCCACACGCACTTAACAGCACGCTGCCAAGCAATAAACTGATTGAACAAATGACTTTAAGCATCTGCGCACCTAACTTTTACAATTCGCAGCAGTATAACGTGATCGCAACATTGGCTAAAGCCCAAACTGCAAGGAATAAAACAATAAGCATAAAAAACGCCGACTCAATAGTCGGCATTTTTATGACTTGATGAACTTAGTGTGGCTTTTTCTTATAAAAGAAATAACCAATCGCTAAAATCACAAACCACAGTGGGCTGACCACCAACGCTTTAAAGGTATCGGCTTCTAAAGACAAAATATACACCGTACCAATAAAGAATAGAATCACCACCCAACACGTGAACACACCACCTGGTAGTTTAAAAGTAGATTGAGCATGCAACTCTGGGCGCAGTTTGGTATAGCGGATATAACTCCACATAATCATAATCCACACACAGATAAACAAAATGGTCGATAACGTGGTTGCTAAGGTAAAGGCTTCTACGGTATTTGGCACAAAATATTGCAATGCCGCCCCTGCAAGTAAACACACAGTAGAAAAATACAGTGCATTGGCCGGAACTGCGGATTTTGACAATTTACCAAATTGCTGCGGTGCTTGCTGATCGCGCGCCAAACCAAATAACATGCGACTGGTCGAAAACACACCACTGTTCATAGAAGACATGACCGATGACAACACCACCAAATTCATAATAATTGCCGCAGCAGCAATACCTGCTTGCGAGAATAAATTAACAAATGGGCTGATTTTTGGATCAATTTGATTCCACGGTGTCACCGACATCACCACAAATAATGCCAATACATAAAAGATAATGATACGAATTGGAATCGAGTTTATCGCTTTTGGTAAGTTACGTTTTGGATCGTGAGTTTCCGCTGCGGTTGTACCAACCAACTCCACCCCAACAAAGGCGAAAATGGCAATTTGGAAGCCTGCCAAAAAGCCACTAAAACCAGTTGGGAACATACCACCATGCGCCCACAGGTTGCTAAATTGCGCCACCGTTCCTGCTTCATTGGTAAAACCAGTAATCACCATCCACAAGCCGACCGCAATCAATACAATAATCGCGATAATTTTGACCATGGCAAACCAAAACTCCATCTCGCCAAACAGTCTGACCGTAACAAGGTTTAAGCCCATAATAAACAGAATTGCCGCAACGCTAATCAAGACCCCTTCAGCAGCGCTAAAGGCTCCTCCATTAAAGAATTCCAGATAATAAATAATGGCGGATAAATCGGCGATACCAATGGTGACCCAACACAACCAATAGGTCCAGCCGACAAAATAACCTGCCCACGGCCCGACTAAGTCGGTAGAAAAATCAATAAACGACTTATATTGCAAGTTAGAGAGCAGCAACTCACCCAACGCACGCATCACTAAAAAAACCATCGCACCGATGATCATATAAATGAAAAGAATGGATGGCCCTGCCAAGCTAATGGTTTTGCCCGAGCCCATAAACAAGCCAGTTCCAATCGCTCCACCTATGGCAATGAGCTGTAAATGTCGATTGGACAAACTGCGCTGTAGTTCCTGTGGGTCCCCTTGAGGAATATGTTTAGGATATGACATTGTTATAATTTGCACCTATATTTAATTTCCCCCTAAAAATATGCTAAATCCCTTGTATAAAGAAAGGGCCGAAGGCTTTTTTTTGACAGAATTATTGTGCGTTTTGGGCGATATTGCACAAAATTCGGCTAAAACCTGTACATCGCAACTTTTTAATGGCTCAGTTCAAAAATAATACTGCTCAGGCAAGCACTACGCTAAAGTTATAAAAAGCGCATGGCTTTACTTTTTCATACAGACTCTCTACATTGCCAATTACCTATTCTGAGCATCAAATTTGTCCTGTATGAGCAAAGTCAAAACCGTGTATCGTTGTGAGCAATGTGGCGCAGATCACTCCAAATGGGCAGGCCAATGTTCCGAATGTGGCGAATGGAATTGCTTAAATGAAGTTCGCTTAGAGCCAAGCATTAGCCATCGTGCTCAACCCAAGCTCGGCGGCTATGCAGGACAAGTGGCGCAAATCACCACACTCAATCAAATTCCAGTGTCCAATGAAACCCGTCTTTCCACTGGCATTGGCGAATTTGATCGCGTGCTCGGCGGCGGCTTAGTAACTGGTTCGGTGGTACTCATTGGCGGCGACCCTGGTATTGGTAAATCGACTATTTTGCTGCAAACCGCAACCCACATGGCAAGTAAAAAAAGTACCGCCTTGTATGTCACTGGGGAGGAATCACTCTCACAAGTGGCACTCAGAGCGCAACGTCTAGAATTACCAACTGATCAACTAAAAGTGATGGCAGAAACTTGTGTCGAACGCATTTGTGAAGTGTTGGCACAACAACGACCTGTGGTCGCAATTTTAGATTCGATTCAAACCCTATATACCGAAACCTTACAATCTGCACCAGGCGGCGTGTCGCAAATTCGTGAATCTGCGGCACTACTGACCCGTTTTGCTAAAAATAGCGGCACAGCTTTATTTTTGGTCGGTCATGTCACCAAAGAAGGTGCTCTAGCTGGCCCGCGCGTATTGGAACACATGGTCGATTGTGTACTATATTTTGAAGGACAAACCGACTCACGTTATCGCATGATTCGTGCGGTGAAAAACCGCTTTGGCGCAGTCAATGAGCTCGGTGTATTTGGCATGACCGATAAAGGCCTAAAAGAAGTTGCCAATCCATCGGCCATTTTCTTAAGCCGATACGATGAAGCCATTCCAGGTTCAATTGTGATGATTAGCCGTGAAGGCACTCGCCCACTGTTGGTAGAAGTACAAGCCTTGGTCGATGACGCACAAGGACAACCACGCCGTGTGGCATTAGGTTTAGAGCAAAATCGTTTAAACATGCTACTGGCGGTGATGCACCGACACGGCGGCGTGCAAACCTCTGGGCAAGATGTTTATGTGAATGTGGTTGGTGGTTTAAAAATTACCGAAACAGGTTCCGATTTGGCAATGTTACTGGCGTGTGCTTCGAGCTTACGTGGCAAAGCCTTACCGCAACAACTGGCAGTGTTTGGTGAAGTTGGGCTATCAGGGGAAATTCGCCCTGTCCCCAATGGTCAGGAACGCTTAAAAGAAGCGGCAAAACATGGCTTTAAATATATAATCTTACCGCGCGGCAATGCCCCACAAAAACCAATCGATGGCGTGCAAATCATTGCCGTGGCACGCTTACACGAAGCCTTAAGCGAGGCCATGCAACTCAGCGACCAGTTACTGTAATGGATTGACATAAAAAAACCATTTTTTTAGTTGAAATCCACCCTAAATACCTGCATATATACACCCACAAATTGGATATAACACAGGAATTTTCGATGCAAGTACACCAGCGTGGTTTAATGGCAGCTCTTTTAATGGCGACTTTAGTTGCTGCACCTCTTGCAGAAGCAAAACGTGCCGGCGGCGGTAAAAGTCATGGCATGAGCAGATCAAATACATCTAGCCAATCATACCAACAACCACGTCAAGCAGCACCAGCGCCACAACAAACAGCACCACAAAAATCTGGTCCGGGTGTTGGTACGATGGTTGCCGCAGGTGTAGCAGGTGCAGCCGTTGGTGCAGTTGCGGCAAACGCAATGGCAGACGACCAACCTGCAACTGAACAACAAGCAGCTCAAACCGAAGAAAAAGGTGGCATCCCAAGTTGGATTTGGGTATTACTTGCTGCTGCACTAGCCTTCTTTGTATTCCGTAAATTGGGTCAAAAAAAAAACTGAGCACCAATAACCCATTCGCACCAAACAATGGCGGTCAAAACCCTTTTTCTCGCCAAACTTCAGCACAGCCAACCGCACGTAACACCACAGATAACACCAATATCTTTGGTCAAGCGGTCGGTGGTGGTGCAAGCCAAGCGCCATTTGGCAGTGCCTCTACGAGCAATGGCAATCAATTACCAGATGGTACTGAACCAGCCGCATTTTTACGTATTGCACGTCAGCGTTTTAACCACATTCAATCTATGAATAGCGCCACTAATGTTGAAGAAATCCGTCGTTACCTAAGCCCTGAACTTTTTCAGTCTATGCAACGTGATATTTTGGCAAACCAAGACCAAGATGTCGCCGAATTTAGCAATCTCAATGCCATGGTTGCAGAAAGTACCACTGAAAATGGTCAATACATTGTGAGCGTTCGTTTTACTGGCACCGTGAGTGAGGACTTAAACAGCTTGCCGCAACCATTTGCCGAAATTTGGCATTTTGTAAAACCTGCTGGTTCACAACAAGATTGGGTGGTTGCAGGCATTCAACAAACCCACTAATGTGTTCTTGCAACGGAAAAACCAGTCACTATGACTGGTTTTTTATCACCTCAAACAAAGTTCCAATGTGCCCGCCCCTAAGCGGAAATACCAAGTGCCAAACATGCGTTGCAAAGCAAATAAATTTGACCATTCAAAAAAAAGCCACCCTAGTGAAAGAATGGCGGAGTGAAACAACTAAACTTATTATTCTTGATTTGACTTTAACTATGCTTGAAACACATAAGCCAAACCACCCACATTTGAGGATGGTTTAACATTTTTAACAAATATTTCAAATCCATCTAAGCAATCATCTTTTAAATGCACCTTTTTCTCACCATTTTATTACCCAAAACATGCTTCAATACAGCAAAATACACAGCACTTAGCCGACTCAAAACACCAATTATGAAAAAAATCTAACTTTTAACAAAAAAATCTTTGACCTTAAAAAATTATTTTTATAAAAAATGACAAATAACGTTATACTCAGCTGCAAATATAATTAATATTAATCAATATATTACAAAAAAAAACCATTTAACACGCATATTTCAGGATTAATTTCCACACATTCATAAACAAACAATCGCACCAAATAGTTCATTTAGAGCATTTACTCTTATGCGAAATATGGTATTTTTGTTACATGAAGTTGTTACTTGCTAGAATAATCAACACTTTGGTAGGTAAGAATAACTTCTCAACTTTAAAACTTCTTGAAGACCAAGGAATGATCAAAAATGAAATTAAAACATCTTAGCACCGCCATCATCTTAGCGACGCTACCTGCAACTGGAGTTTTTGCAGCTGCACTAGATCGCTCTGGTCAATCAATTTCTGCTTTTTTACAACCAGGTAACTACTTCGAAGCTGGTCTTTCTATTCTAGACCCAAAAGTTGAAGGTAAAGTGCGCGAAGGATTCACACCAAATGCCGCTCCTGCAAGTGTTATTGGTCTACAAAATACCAATCTAAGCGACATGGCTGGCGATTATATGTTCTATAATGCTGCGCTAAAACTTCAGTTAACCGATCAAGTTTCGTTTGGTTTTATTTACGACCAACCTTTTGGTGCTGATGCAT
>SSHD01000137.1 GCA_008017255.1 Acinetobacter sp. | reverse complement strand
AACATATTAATAGTCAATTGAAAAGATTTAGAATACTAAGTGAACGCTATCGAAATAGACGAAAAAGATTCGGTTTACGCATTAACTTAATCGCTGCACTGGTAAACCGGATGAACTTGCAATAACGACTTTCGCAAGAGGTCTATTATTCAGCAGCAAAGCTTAAATTCACTACATCCAAACGGTTTTTCAACAGCTCTGGGGCTTTTAAATCTAACTCGCGCTGCGCATCCAAGGCTTCAAAATCGAATAGATCTCGGTCTGCCAACTGCGATGGCGATACATTTTGCAAAGCACCAAAAATACTATGTAAACGTTTTGGATGCTGCTTGTCCCATTCACGTAGCATGTCGTTGATGATGGCACGCTGTAAGTTTTCCTGCGAACCACACAAGTTACAAGGAATAATTGGGAAATTGCGCAAATCGGCATATTTGATGATGTCTTTTTCTTCGACGTAAGCCAAAGGACGAATCAAAATATTCTTTTTATCGGTGGATAATAATTTCGGTGGCATCGCCTTTAAGCTACCGCCATGAAACAGATTTAAAAAGAATGTCGCCATAATGTCATCACGATGATGCCCCAACGCCACTTTGGTTGCGCCAATCTCTTGTGCAAAACCATATAGCGAGCCACGGCGTAACCGCGAACAGACCGCACAATAGGTTTTACCTTCTGGGGTTAAGCGTTTGGTGATGGTGTAAGTGTCTTTTTCCAAAATGTAATACGGAATATTGTTTTCTTCCATATAACGCGGCAGCACATCTTCTGGGAAACCCGGTTGTTTTTGATCTAAGTTCACCGCCACCACATCAAAATTGATCGGTGCAATGCGCTTAAACTGCAACAAAATATCTAGCAAGGTGTAACTGTCTTTACCGCCAGACACACACACCATGACTTTGTCGCCATCTTCAATCATGTTGTAATCACGAATTGCATGCCCAACTTGACGACGTAGCTTTTTCAACAGGCGATAATACGCCGAACTGGTCGGAAGCTCAGGTTTAAAATTAAATCCTTGGTCGGATTCTACTGGCGCGTACATAAACGTGATTTACCCAATAACACAAAACAACGCGAGATTTTATCTGATTCCGAAATATTACGCACCTAAAGATTTTTGCAAAATGTTTAGTGCACCGTTTTTGCGCCCATGATGGGTAAAATTATGACCAAAATATGTCAACACTGCCGCAAGCGCTTATATTTTCTACCTCCGTATAGTTTTCCACAAAAGCTGTGGATAAATCTGTGGGTTTCTTTGCTCTTGACAAACTGTTTTTAGCGTAGAATAAGGCTTTAGATTAAACTGATCAATTTTTAACCAATCATTTTATCCAAGTAAAATCAACGTTTTATCTAAGTCAAGATTTAATTTTTAAAAAAATAATTTATTTTTTTTTGCACAACTTTTGCACATCCCAACTTAATTTTTGTAAGACAACACAGAATAAAAAAAATTGTTGCAAAAGTTCCTTTCGTCGATTTTTTTGCTACACTGCGGGCAGGGATTTCGCTTTTTGTTGCGAATATTATAATTATGGATAGAACAACACAGACTTTTACCCTTTGCGTGGGGATAATCTGCTTAGTTATCAGTTCAGCATTTACACATGCTGGGCAGACTATTTATCAATTTAAAGAAAGCAACGGCACCACCCTACTCACCAACAAAAAAAATGCTGGCAATAGCGAGTTAAAATTCGTCAAAAAAACCTATTATCCCGACAGCAATATCCATAGCTATAGCAACTGGGGGGTTAGTGAAGCCTCCGTACTGCCAAGTTATAGCCGTAATAAAAATGCCTTTGATGGCTTGATTCGCCAAGCCGCGCTGCAACATGGCGTACCTGAAGGTTTGATTAAAGCCGTCATGCATACCGAATCTGGTTTTAACATCCATGCACGCTCACCTGTTGGGGCACAAGGCTTAATGCAACTAATGCCTGCTACCGCACGTCGTTTTAATGTCAGCAATGCCTACGACCCACAACAAAACATTTTTGCTGGAGCGAAATATTTAAGTTGGCTGACCAAACGCTTTAAAGGTGATACCCGTCTTGCGATTGCGGCTTATAACGCCGGTGAAGGCAATGTCGATAAATATGGTGGTATTCCGCCCTTTCGTGAAACCCAAGATTATGTTCGTCGTGTTACCAGTCGCTATCAAAACTTATATAGTGCTGGCGTAGGTTTAAGCGCAAGCAGCACGAGCTCCAACAGCCAAGTGATTGCACAATCTGCCAATTACATGCCAGCTGCGCAAAATAATACGGCAAAAGCGACAACCGTAAATGCGACAAGCACGACCGCAGCCACTGTGGCTACAGCCGCACCAAAGCAGTCAAAGCGGGAAATTATTACCCTCGCCGATGGTACGTTTACAGATGCACCTGCAGGTACATATAGTACAGGCAATGCAACCGCCTCTGCACAGATTCGTTTTAGCGATTAACGCACCAAACAAACCAAAATTTACCATTTGATTTTATTAAACATTTTTAATAAAACTACGCTTTAACTTTCCAACTCAGCAGCACATTGCTCTTTTTATACACTAAATGTATCTACGACTATTTTTTGCTTGAATTTTTAGGCCTCGCCCTGCATATTAACCAAATGATTTATAATTTATAAATCAGATCATTTTTTATTTATAAGAGGGTTTTCTCAATGATGCGGATTGGTTTGTTCTTGCTTACCAACCTCGCGGTACTGGTAGTGGCTGGCATAGTTTTGTCACTGTTCGGTGTCGGTAGTTACCATGGCGCAGGCGGCTTAAACTTAGGCAACCTATTAGTGGTCTGTTTTGTGTTTGGTATGGTCGGCTCTATCATCTCCCTACTCATGTCGAAGTGGATGGCTAAAAGAACCACCGGTACTGAGCTCATCGACCCCAATGCACCTCGTAACCAAGCAGAAGCTTGGTTAATTCAAGAAGTGGCACAACTGGCGCAACGTGCTGGTATTGGTATGCCAGAAGTGGGTATTTTCCCTTCGTATCAGTCAAATGCTTTTGCGACTGGTTGGAACAAAAATGCCGCACTGGTCGCAGTTTCAACTGGGCTACTAGAGCGCATGAACAAAGATGAGCTGCGCGCAGTATTGGCACACGAAATTGGTCACGTTGCCAATGGCGATATGGTGACACTGGCGCTGATTCAAGGTGTAGTCAATGCCTTTGTGATGTTCTTTGCCCGTATAGCAGGTGACTTTATTGACCGCAATGTATTCGGTCGTGAAGATGGCGAAGCACCTGGTTTGGCTTATTTTGCCATTACCATTGCCTTAGATATTGTGTTTGGTATTTTGGCAAGTACCGTTGTGATGTGGTTCTCTCGGCAACGTGAATACCGTGCCGATGAAGCGGGTGCACGCTTAGCAGGTAAACAAGCGATGATTTCTGCCCTACTACGCTTACAAACTGAGTCTGAAATACCAGATCAAATGCCGAAAGAAATGAAAGCATTTGCCATTACTGAAGGTAAGTCACAAGGCTTTAGCTTAGCGGCATTATTCCAAACCCATCCAAGTATTGAACAACGTGTTGCAGCATTGCAGCAACTGAATGTGCAATAAGCGTCATTGTTAAATAGATAAAGCCTCCCAATGGAGGCTTTATTTTTATCTAGCATACACACTTAGCTGATTATAAATTTTGCAACCACTGCCACAGCCATTGCCCGCCCAATACCATCAGCAGCACAAAGCCGAGCAAAAATACTAGCCCAAGAATATCGGGGATGTGTAGCCACAGCCAACTCACCACAGGATTGCGCCAAAATGCGGAATTTTGTTGTTTCTGCTCTAGGGATTCATGCAAAAACGGATGCACCACATGAATATCACTCTGTACCTGATATTCGTCACGTATATGCTGATGCACAATGTCTAGCGCTTTTCGACTTGGGCGAATAAAAATATCAATCAGCGTACCAAGTACTGGTACAAAGCCAACCAACATATCGGCGATTGCCCATTTGATTGCAGGGGTTAGTTTGGCTGCCGGTACACCCACCTCTTTAGCTTTTTTAAAGGCATACAAAGTTAAAACAAAACCGGCAATATCTCCCGCAAATGGTACAGTGCTGAGTGCCGCATCTGCACCTACGCCCTGTTTGGTAAAAGGTATCCGTACCAAACTGTCCATGGTATTGGCGAATTTTGCCAAATCTCGTTCCACTGCAATGGCTTGCTGCTGGGTCAATTTTTGCTGTTGCAGATTATTCGACATAGATAAATTATTCGACATGGGCAGTGAGTCCAGTATCATCAAAACCTTGTTGTTCTAAGCGTTTTAATTTAAGATCAAAAATAAAAGGTGCAAAAGGTAAAATCGCCGCCACCAAGCCCAACACAAACACAGATAACGACCAACGCATACGATGACACACAATCAACAATAAGCCCAGAAAGAACAGAAATAATACGCCATGCCCCATGCCAATATATTTGACCGCCACAGGATTGTCCCAGATATATTTGATTGGCATAGCTACCCCAAGCAACAGCAAAAATGAAATTCCTTCTAAAATCCCCACCACACGTAATGTTTTAACATTCATTGTTTTAACATTCATTGTTTTAACTATCTCTTTAAAAAAATAAATTTCTAGCAACCTACCATTAGGTTTGAATCGCTTTCGGGCGAATCAACACATACATCAGCGGGATAAAAATCAGCACTAAAACTGTGCCGAACAACACCCCACCAAACACACTATATCCAATCGACTGCCGACTCAGCGCCCCCGCACCAGTTGAGAACATCAGCGGAATTACCCCTGCACCAAAAGCAATCGAAGTCATGAGAATCGGACGCAAACGCAGTCCTGCGGCTTGTAATGCTGCTTGTAACACAGGCATGCCTTGCTGCTGACGGTGCGCGGCAAACTCCACCATCAAGATGGCATTTTTACACGATAGCCCAATGGTGGTGAGTAAGGCAATTTGAAAATAAATATCATTGGCAAAATTAAACCAGTAACTAAACATAATCGTCCCGCCTATACCAAGCGGAATCGCCGCCATAACTGCGGTCGGAATCGACCAGCTTTCATATAACGCTGCAAGGCAGAGGAAAATAAATGCGACCGAAATTAAATATAACCAAATGGCTTGATTGCTCGACTGACGTTCTTGATAAGACAAACCACTCCATGCAATTTGCACGTCGGACAGTTGATCGACCATGTCATCAATCTGTTGCATGGCTTGCCCAGAGCTAAACCCTGCGGCAGGGTCGGCTTCTAACTCAATGGCTGAATAGCCCATAAAGCGTTCCAAGCGTGGCGGTGCGCCCTGCCATTCCACCTGACTAAACTGGCTAAATGGAATCATTTGCCCTGTGGCATTGCGTACGTACCACTCATTTAAATCTTCTGGCTGTGAGCGATAGTCAGCATCGCCTTGTAAATAGACCCGTTTAATCCGTCCACGATCAATAAAGTCGTTGATATAACTACCACTCCATGCCGTCGCCAGCGTGCGATTGATTTCATTGACATTTAGCCCATGCAGCATCGCCGCTTGGTGATCCATCTTGATATTCAGCACAGCTTGGTCAGGGTTACTTTTTTGCTCTAAGTTTTCCACTGCAGCTAATGCATTACCCTGCTGCTGTAAGCGTTCAAACCGCTGTTTTAAGGCTTGTTGCCCGATGCCATGCGCATCTTGCAACCAAAATTCCAACTTATCAGAATTGCCCAAGCCACGAATCACCGACGGCATTTGCACGCTAATCCGTGCCTGATTATTTGCTGCAAAATGTTTATTGGCTCGTGCTCGAATGGCTTGCGCACTGTTTTCTTGCCCTGCACGATCATCCCAATGTTTTAATGACACAAAGGCTTGTCCGAGATTTTGTCCTGTGCCCGAGCCATTACGACCATGAATCATCATAATGCCATTGATGTTGTCTTTTTCTTGGCTTAGGAAATAATCAGAAATTTGCTTACCAATTTCAGCAGTTTTACCAAGTGGCGTACCTTCCGCCAAACTAAATTGCACCCCAAGCTGGGCTTGATCTTCTTGCGGTAAAAAACTGGTCGGCAAGTCACGATAGGTCCATACAAAGCCACTGACCAATACAGCAAACAACACTAAAGACCATTTTTTCCAATGAATGGCTTTATTGGCAAGCGTTAAATAGCGCGTTTTCAAACTCTCCAAGCGTGCATTAAACCACAACGCCCACTTGGGCTTTTGTTGTTGTGGTTTAAGCAATAAGGCACACAGCGCAGGGGTTAAAATGAGCGCCACCAGCAATGACAATGCCATGGCCGAAACCAGCGTAATCGAAAACTGTCGATAGATAATGCCTGTTGCGCCACTAAAGAATGACATTGGAATAAATACCGCTGTCAGCACCAAAGTAATCCCGACCAGTGCGCCGCTAATTTCTTGCATCGACTGAATACTGGCTTGCGTGGCATCGAGATTTTGCTCGTGCATAATGCGTTCGACATTCTCTACCACCACAATCGCATCATCCACCAATAGCCCAATCGCCAGTACCATGGCAAATAAAGTCAAGGTATTGATCGACATACCAAGTACAGACAAAATCGCAAACGTCCCAAGGATCACCACTGGTACGGTCACGGCTGGAATTAAAGTTGCACGCCAACTTTGCAGGAACAGGAACATCACCAACACCACCAACAGCACCGCTTCGACCAGTGTCGTTACCACCTGCGAAATAGATTCTTGGATAAATGGCGTGTTATCACGTGGATAAATCACCTGATAACCTTCGGGCAAGGTATTGCGTAAACGATCGACTTCTTGATAAATCGCTTCTGATGTTTGGACCGCATTTGCCCCTGCTGCCAGTGAAATAGCCAAACCTGACGCAGGGTCACCATTTAAACGGTTAAAGACTTGATAATTTTCTGCACCTATTTCCACCCGTGCCACATCTTTAATGTAGATAAAACTGCCGTCGTTATTGGCTTTGATGATGATATTTTCAAATTGTTCAGGTGTGCGTAGGAGTGCGCCCGAAGTGACTTTGGCATTGAGATATTGCTCATTCGCCGCAGGTAGTTGTCCAATCGACCCTGCGGTGACTTGGGTATTTTGACTTTCAATGGCACTGCGTACATCGCTGACCATGAGTTGATAGCGCTGCAACTTGCGTGGGTCGAGCCAAATGCGCATGGCATATTGCGAACCAAACACATTGATCTCACCTACCCCCTCGATACGACTCAAGCTCAACTCAAAATGATTGGTCAAGTAGTCTGAAATATCAATATTGCTTGAGCGTCCTGACCGGTCGGACAAGCCAATGACCATGTGCGAATCACTTAGGGACTTGCGTACATTGACCCCTTGGCGTTGTACATCTTCAGGCAAACGATTCAGCGCACCACTGACTGCGTTTTGCACTTGTACCTGTGCCTGATCGGGGTCTGTACCCTGGGCAAAATATAAGCTGATGCGGCTGCTGCCGTTGGCATCACTGGTCGAGGTGAAATACAATAAATGATCAATGGCTTTGATTTGCTGCTCAAGCACTTGCGTTACGCTGTCTTCCACCGCTTGCGCATCGGCACCGCTATAACTGGTCGATACGGTAATACGAGGTGGCGCAATATCTGGATAACGTTCCACCGGCAAATTTAGAATGGAGAACATGCCCAAAGCCATCACCACGATAGCGAGTACACCGGCAAAGATAGGACGATGAATAAAAAACTTAGACAGCATGGGTGCTCATTCCAATTTTGAAAACAGTCCATTTTTTCAAATGGATAAGCAAGATTAACATGGATAGACCATGAGCATTAACGCACATTGCAGCAAACAACATGAGCATTAACGCACATTGCAGCAAACAACATGCTCATTAACATATCATTGCAAAAAATGCCGATTGCGTAGAAAAAATGGATTTTTTGTCTGTTGAATAGCAGATATCAAGTCCCTTCAAATCGCTCAAATGGTCACGATCTCCACTATATATTTTAAACCATCACTTTTTCCCCGCATGTGCTTATGCTATAAAAGTACAAAGCTCATTTGTAAACAATTTGCCATGTTAAAACTCAAGGTTTCCTCTAAACGTATCGCCGCTATTGCATTGCGCATTTCCGCCAAAGCAATGTGGCGACGCGTCTGCATTTTTATACGAGGAGACTTTGCACAAACATTTCACCCCATGACGATATAACAACGTCATTACATGAAAGTTAAGGTCGCCTCTATAGCGACCTTTTTTATTGCCTAATTTTTATTTTCCAGCCTCAACCGTTATCACAACAGAAGATTGCCCATGCCACAATTTCAGCCTAAACATTTAACCCCCACGCAGCTACAACCGACTGTAGCCTCTGCTTCCCCTCGCCTTGCTACGGTCGGTCAATTTTCTGCAGTGGTGCTTATTTGGTCATTGACCCCATTGGCAGCAGTATGGACAGTGCAAGAAATTCATTGGGCGTGGGGCTTATTTTTACGATTCAGTCTTTCCATACCACTGGCAATGCTGTGTCTATTTTATTGTCGTTTGCCACTGCTGTTAAACAAAAATGCGTTGGCGAGCTATGCTGCAGGTGCGCTGGGTTTATTTGGCTCGATGCTGTTTTGCTATATGGGCGCAACACGTATTTCCTCTGGCATGATTTCAATTATTTATGGTACCGCACCATTATGGTCAGGGCTGATTGCGGTGTTTATATTAAAACGTGAGCATTTTTTAGCACGTCAATGGTTGGGGCTTAGCCTTGCGGTGTTGGGTTTAAGCCTAACTTTGGGCATAGGCTCAGGGCACATACAACTGGATATGCTCGGTGTGCTGTATGAAATTATTGCAGTATTGCTATATGTAATGTCGATGTTTGTAGTGGCTAAAATTGGGGTGCATATTCATCCCATTACCCAAACCACAGGCTCGACTTTACTGGCATGGTTGGGCTATCTGTGTTTATTGCCCTTTTTTCTTTCGGAGATGCCACAGCAACTCCCTAGCCTGCAAGCCAGCTTTGCCCTACTGTATAGCGCCGTTTTTTCTTCAGTTTTGGCGATGATTTTTTATTTTCGACTGATACAACAAATCAAACCCACCACGGTCATGCTGATTACGATTTTAACCCCAGTACTGGCAACTTTTTGGGGTGTGTGCTTTAACCATGAGCCACTCCATACACATTTACTGTTGGGTTTATTGTTACTGTGTGCCGGGTTGTTTTTATATGCCTATCGCAATACAGCACAATCGAATGCAAAGTAACCGTGCGGATAGATCAGTGAAAATGATCTATCCGCATAGCATCTGCATATACAACACAGTACACTACGCCCTTCACAGCAGGTGAAGATTACAGATTTAATCAGGGATGAGAAGTCGATGCGTAGTTGCACTTTATGGATTTGGTTGGGTTTGGTGCTAATTATACAAGGTTGTGCACATGCAACGCCGCAAATAGCTGCACTACAACAGCAGCAATCCACCGATTTAAAACAACGTTATTATCAGGCGAAAACTACAGCACCCGATGGCACGGTACTCACATTTACGGTGTATCAGCCCAATTTAACCACCACACAAACCGCGCCGCTCATTGTACATACGCATGGTTTTGGTTTGGCACGAATGAAACATCCAAACCTTAGTTTATATGGTTTCCTGTTGCCCACTGGTCAGCTTGCAAAAACAGCATGGCAAAATGGCTATTGGGTGATTAGTTACGATCAACGAGGACATGGCGATAGTCAGGGTAAAATTCGTCTGACCGATCCAGAAAAAGAAGCGCAAGATGTGATTCACATTT
>SSHD01000005.1 GCA_008017255.1 Acinetobacter sp. | reverse complement strand
GATATTTCAAAGCAAAGCCTAAACAATCCATTTCATTCATCAGTTGAGCAGCGCTTTAAAACCGCACAGTTAAGGTTTGTTTGATTTTCTCAATGGCATTGCTTTGCACTTCTTCTGCTTTGGCTTTGCTTGGTGGAATGGGTAGTTGAATACTCACTTCTAAACCGCCTTGTGCGCGATTGCAGATGCTGATTTGCCCTTGATGAATGTCAATAATACGTTTCACAATTGCTAAGCCTAGCCCGCTGCCTTGTACCGTGCGGGCTGAATTACCCCGCACAAAAGGCTGCATCAATTCTTCCACTTGATCGGGCGGAATGCCCTCGCCATGATCGGCAACAGTGATTAAAATATGTCCATCGAGCTGCGTTGCCGACAACTCAATGGGTTCTGCACCATAGCGCTTGGCGTTATTGATTAAGTTAGCAATGAGGCGTTTTAATGACATGCTGCGTGCCGGAATAACCGAAAGTGCTTGTGCCTGAAAACGAATATCTAAGGGTTGGAATTGCACCACCAATTCTTGCAGCAAGGCATTGAGATTGGTTTCGGTCAGCTCTTCGTCCGAGCCATCACGCATATAAGATATAAACTGAGTTAAAATCGCATCCATATCGTCAACATCGTAAATTAAGCCTTCTTTTAGAAAATCTTCATCAGGCATCATTTCGGCACTCAAGCGAATGCGAGTCAGTGGTGTGCGTAAGTCGTGTGAAATACCTGCCAACATGATTTGTCGATCACGCTCAGTTTGCTCCAGTGTATAGACCATGTGGTTAAAGGCGCGGTTGACCTGACGAATTTCAAATGGCCCGTGATTGGCGTCCAAATAGGGTGCTGTGCCAGTTTTGCTGTAATTGGTCGCGGCATTTTGCAAGCGCCGCATCGGGCGATTCATTTGCCGGACTAAAATTAAAATAATAATCGAGGACAGAATCGGCACGCCAAATAACCACGCTGCAATCAGTTCAACGCTATAGTTGGCATAGGTTTTGAGCGGTTCACTGACCCAATTGCCGTTCATTTCTGGGGTTTGAATCCAAAAACGTGGAATTGGCTTAAATTTAAAATAAACCGTGACTTCATTGGCGTTTTCTAGCCCCAGTTCTTTGGCGAGTTTCTTTTCCAGTTGATTGGTAATCAGCTCGGCGAGAAATTTATCTTCGATTTTAGGAAATTTTTTCGGATCGGTAATGTATTCGATACCAACTCGGTTTTTTAGCCAGGTGTCAATGTCGACTTCGGTGTCGCCATGAATAATGCGCAGATTTGGGTTGTTGACCAGTTCCAGTTCTATGGCTAAATAGCGTGCATGTTGTTGTAATTCTGGTAAATAAAGTGTGCGCCAAAAAAACCACAGCGACATAAATAAGCTAAAAAACACCATGAATAACACCAAGATGGTGGTACGCATGGCCGCGGAACGAGGTTTGATTTTATCTAACAACCGTTCCCATTGGGTGCGTGGTTTTTCAGAATAGGCTTCAAAGTCGGTAAATGCTTGCGGGTCGTCAATCGGGTCCAGTTTCAACGCAATGCCCTACACTTACTCTGCACCATCTGGAACAAAGACATAGCCTACACCCCAAACGGTTTGAATATAGCGTGCTCGTGCAGGGTTATCTTCAATTAAGCGGCGTAAACGCGACACTTGTACATCGATTGAGCGCTCCATTGCACCCCATTCACGACCACGTGCCAAATTCATGAGCTTGTCACGGGTTAAAGGCTCACGTGGATGTTGTACCAAGGCTTTGAGTACCGCAAATTCACCAGTAGTTAAAGTCACCACTTGACCTTCGCGGGTTAAAGTGCGAGTGGACAGGTCTAAAGCCCAAGGTCCAAAACTGACGACTTCGACGTGTTGACTTGGCGCGCCTGGCACTTCACGGACTTGGCGGCGCAGCACTGCACGAATCCGTGCCAGTAATTCATTCGGATTAAATGGCTTCGGCAGATAATCGTCTGCACCAGCTTCTAGCCCTGCAATACGGTCTGAGTCGCTGCCCCGCGCGGTCAGCATAATAATGGGTGTGTCGATATTGGATTGGCGTAAACGACGACAAATACTCAAGCCATCTTCCACTGGCAGCATAAAATCCAACACGATCAGCGAAAATAACTCACGTTGTAATAATCGATCCATTTGCGTGGCATCATGCGCAGTTTTAACCACAAAGCCTTTATCTTCTAAGAAACGTTGTAACAAGGTACGCAAGCGCACATCATCATCGACCACCAATATGCGTTCGACGCGATCTGTTTCATGGTGTACGGTTTCTGTCGATTCGGCAGGTACAACTAAACTCATGATGTGCTCCAGTTATCGTTTATTATCGTCGTGTTTATGTCGTATGCAATATGTTCTGTCGCAAGCATGTGTGCAGTGCGAACAGACCCTAAACTATACGATGCGTTGCACAAAATTGGCTATATTATAAATCAACAAATTTTGCCTATAAAATCAAGTGATAGATACTAAATATATACAGGTAAAAGCATGACAATCTAGTGATTTTTTCATATTTAGATGAAATAACTTTAGATTTGCCCAATGTTGTCGCAAGTCACGAAATTTGCGCCGTAACGCGATTTCATCAAATTGACGCACAATATTCAAAAAACAATAGTGGATTTTATGGGCTTGGACTTTATAATCAATGCTTTTAGACTTAACCCTTGTGGAATCTATTACGATGACTGATTTAGTTCAGCAGTTGGCAAATGAGCTTGCTGTACGTCCAAACCAAGTAACAGCGGCTATTGCTTTAATTGATGAAGGTGCGAGCGTTCCTTTTATTGCACGTTACCGTAAAGAAGTCACGCAAGGCTTAGACGATACGCAGTTACGCCAACTCGATACACGCTTAACCTATTTGCGTGATTTATTTGATCGTCGTGAAAAAGTGCTGGAGTCACTAAAAGAACAAGATAAATTGAGCGATGATTTATTAGCACGGGTCAATGCGGCAGAAACCAAGCATGCTTTAGAAGAAATTTACGCACCGTATCGACCAAAACGTACCAGTAAATCGTTTAAAGCCAAAGAAGCTGGTTTGGGGGCAATTGCCGAAAAAATTCTTGCCGAGCAAATTGAGCCAAGTGCCGCTTTGGCGGGTTTTAGCCATGCAGATTATACAGACCTAGAAAGTCAGCTCGATGCCATACAGCATATTTTAATTGATGATTGGGCGCAAAATATTGCCTTAAGCACGGAATTAAAACAAATTTTTTCGAAAACAGCGGTCTTGAAAAGCACCGTGGCTTCGGATGAGAAAAAAGAAGTCGGCAAGAAATTTCGTGATTATTTTGAATTTTCCGAAAATCTCAACAAAGTACCCTCGCATCGTTTATTGGCAATGTTACGGGGTCGGCAAGAAAATGTATTGGGTTTAAAAGTGAGTGGTGAAGATGATGCACCATTGGCGCGTATTGAAACTGAATACAATCTTGAACATATTCAGCCACAAACACGTCAAGATTATTTAAAGCAAACAGCAAAACTGTTTTGGTTGGGCAAAATACGCCCACAAATCGAACATTCATTACTGACCGATAAACGCTTAGCGGCGGAAGCCGAAGCGATGCATGTGTTTGCTGAAAACTTGCGTCATTTATTGCTGTCTGCGCCAGCGGGTGGTCGTACAACGCTAGGTGTTGACCCTGGTATTCGTACAGGTGTGAAACTGGCTGTGGTCAGTGATGCAGGCGATGTCTTAGCACATAGCACTATTTATCCATTTGCACCAAAAGAAGATAAAGTCGGTTCGATTGCCGAATTGGCACGCCTATGCCGTGAATTTAAAGTCGATTTAATTGCGGTTGGCAATGGTACCGCAAGCCGTGAAACTGAAAGCTTAGTTGCGGAAATGATGGCGCAAAATGCTGACTTGACCTTGACCCGTGTTTCAGTGAGTGAAGCAGGTGCATCAGTTTATTCTGCTTCTGAGTTGGCTTCGCAAGAGCTGCCAGAGCTAGATGTATCAATTCGCGGTGCAGTGTCAATTGCCCGCCGTTTACAAGACCCATTGGCGGAACTGGTTAAAATTGATCCTAAATCGATTGGAGTGGGTCAATATCAGCATGATGTCAACCAAACAGGTTTAGCCAAAACGCTGGAAGCGGTAGTCGAAGATTGTGTGAACTCGGTTGGGGTAGATGTCAATACTGCATCACCTGCAATTCTGGCCTATATCGCAGGTTTGAATAAGTCGATTGCACAGCAAATAGTTGATTATCGTAAAGAACATGGTCGTTTTGACAGCCGCCAAGCCCTGAAAAAAGTACCTCGTTTAGGCGAGCGTACTTTTGAGCAATCGGCGGGTTTCTTGCGTGTACAAGATGGTGTTGAACCGCTCGATGCGTCTGCGGTACACCCTGAAAGTTATGCTTTAGTAGAAAAAATTGTCGCGGCAAAAGCCACTACTGTGAAAAATATTATTGGCAATACTGAAATTATTCGCCAAGTTGATGCTGCTGCATTTGTGGATGATAAATTTGGTTTACCGACCATTCAAGACGTGTTAGCTGAGTTGGAAAAACCAGGTCGTGACCCGCGTCCAGAGTTCCGTACGGCCAAGTTCCGTGACGACATTACCGAAGTGAATCAATTGACTGAAGGTATGCAGTTAGAAGGCGTAGTGACCAATGTCACCAACTTTGGTGCCTTTGTAGATGTTGGCGTACACCAAGATGGTTTGGTGCATATTTCTGAATTGGCCAATGAATTTGTTGCCGATCCACATAAAGTCGTGAAGCCGGGTCAAATTGTACAAGTTCGGGTATTACAGGTCGATGCAGAACGTAAACGTGTCAACTTGAGTATGCGTGCTGAAGGTGCTGCACCTGCGAAAGCACCACGTTCACCGCAGCGCCCAGTGCAAGAGCGAACCGAGCGTAAGCCGCAAGGTCAACGTCCACCACGTAAAGAGGGTGACTTTAAGCGTCCGCAACAGAGCAAGCCTAAAACTGAAAAACCACAAGAGCAAAAAATTGGTGGTTTGGGTGCATTGTTATTGCAGGCCGGTGTGAAAGGGTCGAAGTGATTGTATAGTCGTTAATACAAAAGCCAATGCAAAAATAAAGTGTTACAAATATAGGCGGTTTAAACCGCCTATATTTTTTAGAGATCCCCAAGTGAGGACTATAAAATCGATTCGTTTAGATTAGGTTTATGAAGAACTTGTTTGTAAAGGGGAAATCTAAATGAAAAAACTAACTTTAGCCATGTTGTGCGGCACAATCATGGGGCTTACAGCTTGTGATTCAGATGACGATTCAAAGCAAAATACTACGCCAGTCACTCAACCAGCTGAAAAACAAGTGATTTCTGGTACAGCAGCGGCAGGTGCGCCGATCGTGGGGAAAGTGACGGTAAAAGATGCCAAAGGAGTGCAAAAAACGGTTGATATTGAAGCCGATGGCAAATATACCGTAGATGTGTCAGGCATGACAGCACCTTTTGTGTTTCATGCCTATGGTAAAGTCGGTGGACGTGATGTCAATCTTGTCTCTGCTGCGACCAGTGACAGCATTAATAAAACCATTAAT
>SSHD01000156.1 GCA_008017255.1 Acinetobacter sp. | reverse complement strand
TGGAACAGGGTAAAAAAGGACAAAACACATGACCACGCCAAAGTTACGTTTTAAAGAGTTTGATGGGGATTGGGCTATAACATCCCTTTATCAATTATCAACAAAAATAGGAGATGGTATCCACGCAACTCCTAAATATGATGAAAAAGGAACGATTCCTTTTATAAATGGCAATAACTTGGTAAATGGCAGTATTGTTATTAATGAAAATACAAAGCGCATTAGTGTGGAGGAATTTCAAAAATACAATCAAACTTTATCTGACGAAACTTTATTTCTTTCTATCAATGGAACGATTGGAAATTTAGCTTTTTATAAAAATGAAAAAGTTCTGTTAGGTAAAAGCGTTTGCTTTATTAATCTAAAAAACGATATAGACAAGAAATTTATATACTTATTATTACAGTCGCCACAACTGACTAAGACCTTTAATTCTGAACTGACAGGAACAACTATTAAAAACCTTTCATTAGCCACAGTTAGGAATTCAGAATTTTATTGTCCGATAGAAGAAGAACAAACCAAAATCGCCTCTTTCCTTTCCGCAGTCGATGAGAAAATCAGTCAACTCACGCAAAAACATGAGCTACTCAGCCAGTATAAACAAGGCATGATGCAGCAGTTGTTTAGTCAGCAGATTCGTTTTAAAGCGGATGATGGGAGTGAGTTTGGGGAGTGGGAGGAAAAGGAACTCAAAGAGGTAGCTGAAATTAATCCTAAAGCTAAAAAATTACCTGCGAACTTTATTTATATTGATTTAGAAAGTGTTGAAAAAGGACAACTATTACTTCAAAAAAATATTGAACTACAGGATGCACCAAGTAGAGCACAAAGATTATTAGCTAAAGGAGATGTACTCTTTCAGATGGTTCGTCCTTATCAGCAGAATAACTATTACTTCAACTTAAGTGGTGAGTATGTTGCCTCAACAGGCTATGCTCAAATCCGTACAAAATTGGATTCTAAATTTATCTACTATGCTTTACATGAAAAGACATTCTTAGATGAAGTTATGAACCGTTGTACGGGCACAAGCTACCCTGCGATTAATAGTTCAGATTTATCTTCAATAGAAATGTTTGTTCCTTGCCTAGAAGAACAAACCAAAATTGCTAATTTCTTATCTGCCATTGACCAAAAAATTGAAGTCGTCGCGCAGCAAATTCAACACGCCAAATTATGGAAAAAAGGCTTGTTGCAGCAGATGTTTGTTTGATGAAACCCCACCTAACCTCCCCTTAATAAGGGGAGGAACTCCCTCCCTTTTTAAGGGAGGGCTGGGGAGGGTTTAAGAGGAGCGAAGGCTTGTTGCAGCAGATGTTTGTGTGATTTACCTCCTCTAACTCCCCCTAAAATAGGGGGAGAACAGCACGAATCCCATGACTTATAAGATTCGTGTTGTTCCCTCCCTTTTTAAGGGTGAGCAGCATCGCTGCGCAAGGGAGGGTAAAAAAATTACACTAACTACACATTCACCAAAGGCTGTTCCACTTTAAAATTCGGTGGTGTTAAAACAGTCTTACGCACTTCATTGGCAAGTTCAGGGTAGTCGAGTGTGTAATGCAAACCACGCGATTCCTTACGCTCCATTGCACAACGTACAATCATTTCGGAAACTAAAACGAGGTTACGCAATTCGATCAAGTTTTTGCTGACACGATAATCTTGATAATATTCATTAATTTCACGTTTCAGCATTTCAATACGGTGCAACGCACGCTGTAAACGCTTGGTGGTGCGTACAATGCCCACATAGTTCCACATGGTCGAACGCAGTTCATCCCAGTTTTGTAAAATCACTACATCTTCATCGGCATCGGTCACTTGGGTTTCATCCCACGCAGGCACGGCAGGCAGCTCAAAATTGGCATCAAACTTTTGCTCAATGTCTTTTGCGGCACTCATACCATACACAAAACATTCCAACAATGAGTTACTCGCCATACGGTTTGCGCCGTGCAAGCCAGTATAAGAGGTTTCGCCAATTGCGTATAAACCATCTAAGTCAGTTTGGCTGTTTTCATTCACCACCACACCGCCACAGGTATAGTGCGCCGCAGGCACGACTGGTATTTTATCTTTAGTAATATCAATGCCGAGTTCGAGCAGGCGTGCATACAGGGTCGGGAAGTGTTCGGTAATAAACTCAGGCGATTTATGGCTAATGTCTAACCACACATGACGAATACCCAAGCGTTTGATTTCATAGTCAATGGCACGTGCCACAATATCACGCGGTGCAAGTTCAGCGCGCTCATCAAAACGCAACATAAAACGCTCGCCATCGGGTAAACGTAAATAAGCCCCTTCGCCACGCATGGCTTCGGTAATTAAAAACGAACGTGCTTTAGGATGGTACAAACAGGTCGGGTGGAATTGGTTAAATTCCATATTGGCTACACGGCAGCCAGCACGGTACGCCATTGCAATACCGTCGCCTGTCGCGATGTCTGGGTTGGAAGTATATAAATAGGCTTTCATTGCCCCACCGCAAGCCAGTGCGGTAAACGGCGCTAAAAAGGTAAGCACTTGTTCAGTGGTTTCATCTAAGGCATATAAACCAACGGCACGGTTGGCTTGCTCATGTTGCCCGAGTTTATGCAGAGTAATTAAATCTATTGCAGTGTAATTTTCAAATATCGTAATGTTTTGGCGTTGTTTGGCACGTTCAACCAAAGTCGTGGAAATGGCTTTGCCCGTCGCATCTGCCGAATGAATAATACGGCGCTGTGAATGTCCACCCTCACGGGTTAAGTGGAGTTGTTCGTCATCATCTAAAGTAAATTGTACGCCTTGTTGCAATAAAAAATCGACCGAGGCACGACCGCCCTCAACGGTGTGTTTGACTGCATCTAGCTCGCACAACTGTGCACCAGCAATCATGGTGTCATTAATATGTTGTTGAATCGAATCGGTTTCGTCCAAGACCGCAGCCACACCGCCTTGCGCATAAAAGGTACTGGCTTCGGTCAGTGCCGCTTTTGCCAACACTGCAATGTTGTAATGACTCGGTAAAGACAGCGCAAGACTTAGCCCCGCACCACCACTGCCCACAATAATCACGTCAAAATGATGAATTGTTTTTAAATCAGGCATGTCGATCTGCTTCAGTTTCAAACGTTTGCTAATGACACCGCTTTTTTAATAAAAAGGCAAGTGTTAATCTGCCGAGAATGCTGCGAAATTTGAACGAATTAGGTCAAATGATTGGACTATAATTAGTCACTTAAACTTTACTATCTCCATTATTTCTCCACATTTCAACGCCAAAACAGCGCATAGTTGTTGAAAATACACACATATTTTTACGAAACCTGTGCGTGGGTTGTGCTAAAAATTTAGTTTAAAATTGTTTATGTGTATAGGTTTTTGCTACATGAAAAGTCGCTATTTACAACAAGGAATGTATGCTGCGGTATTAACCATAGCAGCTACGCAAATGAGCACTGCATCACCAGTCGATTTCTCCAATTTGGTCGAACAGGTTAGCCCTGCGGTGGTGAGTGTCAATGTTGTGAAAAAAATGACTCAGGAAGAGTTATTACAACAGCAAGTACCGGAAATTTTACGGCGCTTTTTTGGTAATCAAGTCATTATTCCGCAGCAACAAGGGCCACAAGAAAAAACCGCTTATGGCAGTGCGTTCTTTATTAGTAAAGATGGCTATTTAGTCACCAATCACCATGTCATTGCCGATGCTTCACGTATTAGCGTAACGCTCAATGACCGCCGTGAACTAGATGCAACTTTGGTCGGTAGTGACGAACGTACCGATGTAGCAGTGCTGAAAGTCACGGGTGGTAATTTCCCTGAATTAAAAATTGGCGATGTCAATCAGCTTAAAGTGGGCGAGCCTATTTTAGCCATTGGTTCGCCATTTGGTTTTGATTATTCAGCATCGGCAGGTATTGTCAGCGCAAAATCACGCAACATGAGTGGTGAAACTTCAGTTCCTTTTATTCAAACCGATGCTGCGTTAAATCCAGGCAACTCAGGTGGGCCGTTGTTTAACCAACGTGGTGAAGTGGTCGGGGTCAACTCACGTATTTTTAGTGGTACTGGCGGCTATATGGGTTTGTCATTTTCCATTCCAATTGATGTGGCAATGGAAGTGGTACAACAGCTGAAAACCAATGGTAAAGTAACCCGTTCTTATTTGGGTATTTTACTACAAGATATAGACCGTAACCTTGCTGAAGCCTACAAGTTGCCAAAACCAGAAGGTTCTTTAATCACGCAAGTAACAGCGCAGTCGCCAGCCGAAAAAGCAGGTTTAAAAGCGGGTGATGTGATTTTAACCGTCAATGGTGTGGCTATATCACGTACTAGCGATTTGCTTTATACCTTAAACCGTATTGCGCCAAATCAAAAAGTCGAGTTGGGTGTATTGCGAGATGATAAAACCCGTAACATCACCGCCACTTTAGGCACAGCACCAGACGACACACCGGCAACTGGCGAAAAGCATGACACGAACAACAATATCGGCTTGGGCATTCGTGACCTGACTGCGGCAGAGCAGGCACGCTTAGACGTAAGTGGCGGTATTTTCGTGCAAGATGTGAAACGTGGTGGTTTAGCGTCGCTCTCAAATATTGTAGCTGGCGATGTGATTACTCATGTTAATGGTACTGTCATTAGCAATAGTCAAATGTTCGCCAAAACCATTGCAGCGTTATCTAAACAGGGCGTAGTGCGCGTTGGCATCATCCGTCAAGGCAAACGTGCCATGATTGGTCTGCGTTTGAAGTAAGCATTTTTACAGCGCAAAAACCACTCTTATAGACTGAATTCATAACCCCTATAAATTCCCCCTTGTGAAGGGGGCGTTTATAGAGGTGTAAACAACTTATGAAAGCAGTCTTTTAGGGTGGTTTTTTGTTTTGTATTCGCCTAGTGTAGCAACACAATTTGAACCGATGGAATCGCCACCGCCATGAGTACAATTTTTGATTTAAACATCCAAGTTTTACCTGAACATATAGATCTGCTTGGGCATGTCAATAATGTGCTGTATGTGCAATGGATGCAAGACGTTGCCACCGCACATATTGAACAGCTCGGTTTGGGCTTGGCGCGATATCTACAGCTCAAACATGCAATGGTAGCGGTTGAACATCATGTGCAATATCGCAAAGCTGCCTTTGAGGGCGAAGACATTATTTTAAGAACATGGTTGGATGATCTCAATACACTGTATTCGTTCCGTCAGTACGTATTTTATCGCCCTAAAGATCAAAGTATTTTATTTGTGGGGCAAACCAAGTGGGCGTGTATTGAAATTGAATCGGGCCGTCCTAAGCGTATGTCGCCAAGTTTTACCCAAGCCTATCAACCGATTGCAACCGATATCAACCCAATGGATTTTTCTATCTCTTATGCGGTGGCGGAAGCGCTGTAACAGCGTAATAGCAGAGCGCAAGTGACTGCTATTATTTTGAATACTTTAAAATGCCGTTCTGTTATAATCGCTGACAATTTTATTTAACCGCTTTGGCTCAGTACTTTGTGAAAAGTGTGGGCGTTATAATTTCTCAAGGTAACCCATGGCGCAAGCTAAAAAATCCGTAGATATCAAAAACATCCGTAACTTTTCGATCATTGCGCATATTGATCATGGTAAGTCGACGCTGGCAGACCGTTTCATTCAAATGTGTGGTGGTTTACAAGCACGTGAAATGCAAGCTCAGGTCTTGGACTCTATGGAGCTTGAGCGTGAACGTGGGATTACCATTAAAGCCGCTTCGGTCACGTTATATTATACGCATCCTAATGGTCAGGAATATCAGCTGAACTTTATTGATACTCCAGGGCATGTCGATTTCTCTTATGAAGTATCACGCTCGCTCGCGGCTTGTGAAGGTGCGTTGTTGGTGGTCGATGCCGCACAAGGCGTAGAAGCGCAATCGGTAGCCAACTGTTATACCGCCATTGAACAAGGCTTAGAGGTATTGCCAATCTTAAACAAGATTGACTTGCCACAAGCCGAACCTGAGCGTGTGATTCACGAAATTGAAGAAATTATTGGCATTGAAGCCACTGACGCACCCACCTGTTCAGCCAAAACGGGTTTAGGGGTAGAGGGTGTTTTAGAGCGTTTAGTCGATGTCATACCTGCACCTGAAGGCGACCGTGATGCAGCACTCCAAGCCTTAATTATTGACTCTTGGTTCGATAATTATTTAGGTGTAGTGTCTTTAGTTCGCATTAAACAAGGTCGTATCCGCAAGGGCGACAAAATGTTAGTCAAATCGACAGGGCAAACCCATCCAGTCACTTCTGTTGGGGTGTTTAACCCGAAACATAGCGAAACCGATATACTCGAAGCGGGCGAAGTTGGTTTTGTTATTGCGGGCATTAAAGATATTTATGGCGCGCCAGTTGGTGATACCATCACCCTTGCTGCAACACCAGATGTCGCCATTTTACCGGGCTTTAAAAAGGTCAAACCACAAGTCTATGCAGGCTTATTCCCTATTGATGCCAGCGATTTTGAACCGTTCCGTGAAGCACTCCAAAAGCTACAAATTAATGATTCAGCCTTGTTCTTTGAACCAGAAAGTTCAGATGCTTTAGGCTTTGGTTTCCGTTGCGGTTTCTTGGGCATGTTACACATGGAAATCGTACAAGAGCGCTTAGAACGTGAATATGATCTCGATTTAATCAGCTCTGCGCCAACGGTAATTTATGAAGCGCTGACCAAAAAAGGCGACATCATTTATATCGACAGTCCGTCGAAAATGCCCGATGGTTCTACGGTTGAAGATTTACGTGAGCCGATTGCTGAGTGTCATATATTGGTGCCGCAAGAATACTTAGGCAACGTGATGACCCTCTGTGTTGAGCGTCGTGGCGTGCAAAAAGACATGAAGTTCTTGGGTAATCAAGTGTCGATTACCTTTGAAATTCCAATGGCAGAAGTGGTGATGGATTTCTTTGATAAACTAAAATCCTGTTCACGTGGTTTTGCTTCACTCGACTATAACTTTGTCCGTTTCGAAAGTTCAGCTTTAGTGAAAGTCGATGTGTTAATTAATAGTGAAAAAGTCGATGCGCTCGCTATGATTTGCCATCGTCAAGATGCGCGGCATCGTGGTATTGCCTTAGTGGAAAAAATGAAAGATTTGATTCCACGTCAAATGTATGACGTGGCAATTCAAGCCGCAATTGGTGCACAAATTATTGCTCGCTCTACAGTTAAAGCCATGCGTAAAAACGTATTGGCAAAATGTTATGGCGGCGATGTGTCACGCAAGAAAAAACTACTGTCGAAACAAAAAGAAGGTAAAAAACGCATGAAGCAAGTGGGCAGTGTAGAAATTCCACAAGAAGCGTTTTTAGCGGTATTGAAAGTCGATCGATAACATTGAGGCGAGCACATGGATTTTGATTTTAATTTGATTTTAGTGCCTGCCACACTGATTTTTTTTCTGGTGTGGTTGCTAGATAAATTGGTATTTAAGCAGCGTGCCAACAAAGGACGTGAGCAAGAAAATTTTCTTATTGGCTGGGCTTATGACTTTTGGCCAGTCTTGGCAGTGGTCTTGGTGTTACGTTCATTCTTATATGAACCATTTAATATTCCATCCGATTCTATGGTGCCGACCTTAGAAACTGGTGATTTTATTTTGGTGAATAAATTTGATTATGGCGTACGCTTACCGATCGTGAATAGCAAAATACTTGATGTAGGTGCGCCTAAACGTGGTGAAGTGATTGTATTTCGCTATCCACCAAAGCCGAAAATTAGTTATATTAAACGTGTAGTAGGGCTACCAGGCGATTATATTCAGTTTAAATCAGGGCAGTTGTTGATTAATGGTCAGCAGGTTGCCAAAGTGGTTACTGAAGTGCAG
>SSHD01000154.1 GCA_008017255.1 Acinetobacter sp. | reverse complement strand
TGGTGCTTTAATCGCAGAGCGTGCGAAAGCAGCAGGCGTTACTAAAGTAGCGTTTGACCGTTCTGGTTTTAAATATCATGGTCGTATCAAAGCCTTGGCTGATGCTGCCCGTGAAGGCGGCTTGGAGTTCTAATCATGGCGAAAGTTGAACAAAACGAAGGTCTCGTTGAAAAGCTGGTTGCCGTTGATCGTGTAGCCAAAGTTGTTAAGGGTGGTCGTATCTTCTCTTTCACAGCATTAACTGTGGTAGGTGATGGTAATGGTCGTGTAGGTTTTGGTCGTGGTAAAGCACGTGAAGTTCCAGCTGCTATTTCTAAAGCACTTGAAGCTGCACGTCGTAACATGATTACTGTTGATCTTGTTGATGGTACTTTACAGCACCCAATCAATGCTCGTCATGGTGCAAGCCGTGTATTTATGCAGCCTGCTTCTGAAGGTACAGGTGTGATTGCGGGTGGTTCGATGCGTGCAGTGTTAGAAGCTGCGGGTGTACGTAACGTATTGACTAAGTGTTATGGTTCTACCAATGCTGCTAACGTAGTAAACGCAACTTTTAACGGTTTGCGTGATATGACTTCTCCTGAGAAAGTCGCTGCGAAACGTGGTAAATCAGTAGAAGAAATTCAAGGGTAATCAATCATGAAAACGATTAAAGTTACCCAGACCAAATCTTCTTCGCATCGCTTGAAAAATCACAAGCTGAGCTTACAAGGTTTGGGTCTGCGTCGTATTGGTCATACTGTAGAAGTGCAAGATACGCCTTCTAACCGTGGTATGATTAACCAAGTCTACTATATGATTAGTGTAGAGGAATAAACCATGACTCTGCGTTTAAATGAACTCGCACCTGCTGAAGGTGCAAAGCGTGAAAACCGTCGTTTAGGCCGTGGTATCGGTTCTGGCGTAGGTAAGACTGGTGGTCGTGGTATCAAAGGTCAAAATTCACGTAAAAGTGGTGGTACTCGTCCAGGCTTTGAAGGCGGTCAAACAGCGTTATATCGTCGTTTACCTAAATTCGGTTTCACTAGTCAAATGGCATTAACTACTGCGGAAGTACGTTTGTCAGAATTGGCTAAAGTGGAAGGTGATATTATTTCACTTGAAACTTTAAAAGCTGCTAACGTTGTACGTAAAGATATGTTACGTGCTCGTGTGGTACTTTCTGGTGAAATCACTCGTGCATTCACTGTACAAGGTGTAGCATTGACTAAGGGTGCGAAAGCTGCTGTTGAAGCAGCTGGCGGTAAAGTCGAGGAGTAATCGTCTGTGTCTATGTCTCCTAGTTCTTCTGGACACGTTCATTTGCAAAAAGGGCAACCTTTTTATGTGAAATATCGTGAGATTTTGCACCGTCTAATGTTCTTAATAGGGGCATTGTTGGTGTTTCGACTAGGGGCACATATTCCTGTACCTGGTATTAATAATGCCGCACTGGAACAATTGTTTAATGCAAATCAAGGTACGATCCTTGGTTTGTTTAACATGTTTTCAGGTGGTGCATTAGAGCGTATGTCTATTCTTGCACTCGGTATCATGCCGTATATTTCGGCATCGATTATCGTGCAGTTGATGTCTTCTGTGGTTCCGTCACTTGAGGCACTCAAAAAAGAAGGTGAACAAGGCAAGCGTAAAATCCAGCAATATACACGTCAAGGTACTTTGCTTTTGGCAGTTGTACAGTCTGTTGGGATGTGTGCTGGGCTGATTAGTCAGGGAATTACATTATCTTCAGGTTTGGCATTTTATGTTCCAGCTGTGACCTCTTTGGTTGCAGGTACCATGTTTTTGATGTGGTTGGGTGAACAGATTACCGAACGTGGTGTGGGTAATGGGATTTCCATGATTATCTTTGCAGGAATTGTGGCAGGTTTACCAAATATTGTGATGCAGACTTTTTCATCGATTGAAAGTGGTCAAAGCAGCATGATTGGTGTTCTGGTATTTGCTGTATTGTCTATTGCTGTACTTGCTGCGATTGTGTTTATTGAAAAAGCACAGCGTAGAGTACCTGTGAATTATGCACAAAAACAGCAAGGTCGCCGTGTTTTTACCGCACAACAAACCCATTTGCCATTAAAAATTAATATGGCAGGGGTGATTCCTGCAATTTTTGCGAGTTCACTACTTTTATTTCCTGCAAGTTTAGGGCAATGGGTAGGCAGTGCAGATCCGAACGCTGGAATTATTAAGGTATCACTACAGAATTTAGCATTGGCATTGTCGCCAGGTTCACCAATGTATTTGGTGTTATTTGGTGCTTTGATTATCTTCTTTTGTTATTTTTATACCGCATTGGTATTTAGTCCAAAAGAAGTGGCTGAAAACTTAAAACGTAGTGGTGCTTATGTTCCAGGTATTCGTCCAGGTGAACAAACAGCTCGTTATTTAGATCATATTTTGAATCGTTTGACCTTTATCGGTGCGATGTATATTACCATTGTGTGTTTGATGCCAATGATTTTACAGAGCTCTTTTGGTGTTCCATTTCATTTGGGAGGAACATCGTTGTTGATTGTTGTGGTTGTGGTCATGGACTTTATGGCACAGTTACAAGCACATTTGACATCGCATCAATATGATAATCAGTCATTGATGAAAAAAACTACCGTTCATCCGCAAGGATAAGGCACTTAGAGGTTTATCATGAAAGTTCAAGCTTCAGTTAAAAAAATTTGTGGTAGCTGTAAAGTTATCAAGCGTCATGGGGTAATTCGTGTGATTTGTAGCGCAGAACCTCGTCATAAACAGCGTCAAGGTTAATTTATAATCTAAAGACCTGTTGATTTATTAGGTATTTTGGGTTAATATCCGCCCCTCAAGATTTTTGTGGGGCGGCTCATTATCGCAGTTGCCTTATTGGAGAAAAGTCAATGGCTCGTATTGCCGGTGTAAACATTCCGGATAACAAGCATGCTGTTATCTCTCTCACGTATATCTTTGGTATTGGTCGCCATACCGCTAAGAATATCTTAGCTGCTGTAGGTATTGCACCAACAACAAAAATTCGTGAATTAGATGACGCACAGCTAGATGCGATTCGTGCGGAAGTTACCAAGGTTCCTACCGAAGGTGATTTACGTCGTGAAATTTCCATGAACATTAAACGTTTAATGGATTTAGGCTGCTATCGTGGTCTTCGTCATCGTCGCAGCTTGCCTGTTCGCGGACAACGCACCAAAACTAACGCACGTACCCGTAAAGGTCCGCGCAAACCGATTAAAAAGTAAGATTTCTGGAAGCTAAAAGATGGCTAAAGATACTCGCACACGCAAGAAGGTCACTCGTACCGTCTCTGAAGGTGTTGCACACATTCACGCGTCTTTTAATAACACCATTGTGACCATTACCGATCGTCAAGGTAATGCACTGGCTTGGGCTACCTCAGGTGGACAAGGCTTCCGTGGATCACGTAAATCAACGCCGTTTGCTGCTCAGGTAGCGGCTGAAGTTGCTGGTAAAGCAGCTTTAGACTACGGTTTGAAAAACTTGGACGTCCTTGTAAAAGGTCCTGGTCCAGGTCGTGAATCTGCGGTTCGTGCATTAGGTGCAGTGGGTTATAAGATTAACAGCATTACCGATGTGACTCCAATTCCTCACAACGGTTGCCGTCCACCTAAAAAACGTCGCGTGTAAGGAGAAACATTCATGGCTCGTTATATTGGTCCAAAATGCAAACTCTCTCGCCGCGAAGGGACAGACCTGCAACTTAAATCTGGCGTTAAACCGTTTGACGTCAAAACTAAAAAAGCTGCTAAAGCGCCTGGTCAACATGGCGGTGCGCGCGGTGGTAAGCAATCTGAGTATTCACTACAATTACGTGAAAAACAAAAAGTACGTCGTATGTACGGTGTGTTAGAGCGTCAATTTAGTAACTACTATAAAGAAGCAGCTCGTGTAAAAGGCGCAACAGGTGAGAACTTGTTGAAGCTACTTGAAAGCCGTCTTGATAACGTTGTTTATCGTATGGGCTTTGGTTCTACACGTGCAGAAGCTCGTCAGTTGGTCAGTCATCGTTCTATTACTTTAAATGGTCGTCGTGTAAACATCGCGTCTATTCAAGTAAAAGCGGGTGATGTGATTGCGGTTCACGAAGGTGCTAAACAACAATTGCGTATTAAAAACGCGATTGAGTTAGCTACACAACGTGGTCTTCCAGCTTGGATTGAAATTGATCATTCTAAGTTAGAAGGTACGTTTAAAGCTGCACCAGATCGCTCTGATTTACCTGCTGAAATCAACGAAAGCTTGATTGTAGAATTGTATTCTAAATAATCCTTGAGGTAGCAATAAATGACGCGTACTGCAAACGAGTTTCTAACTCCGCAAGCGATCAAGGTCGAAGCGGTGAGCGGGACCTCGGCAAAAGTGATTCTGGAACCTTTAGAGCGTGGCTTTGGTCATACTCTAGGTAATGCTTTACGTCGCATTCTATTGTCTTCTTTACCTGGCGCAGCTGTGGTTGAAGTGGAAATAGAAGGTGTCGAGCACGAGTACAGTACTTTAGAAGGCTTGCAGCAGGACATCGTCGAGCTCTTGCTGAACCTTAAAGGATTGTCGATTAAGCTGTTTGATCAAAACGAAGCATATTTGACATTGGAAAAACAAGGGGCAGGTGACGTAACAGCAGCTGACCTTCGTTTACCACATAATGTTGAAGTGGTTAACCCAGATCATTTAATCGGTACTTTGAGCAACTCTGGATCGCTGAAAATGCGTTTGAAAGTGGCTCAGGGTCGTGGTTATGAAACATCTGACTCTCGTTTCCCAGAAGGTGAAACACGTCCAGTAGGTCGTTTACAGTTAGATGCTTCTTATAGCCCGATCCAACGTGTGTCTTACACCGTAGAAAATGCGCGTGTAGAACAACGTACCGATCTTGATAAGCTCGTAATCGATCTTGAAACTAACGGTACGGTTGATCCTGAAGAAGCAATCCGCAAAGCGGCAACAATCTTGCAACAACAAATTGCAATTTTTGTTGATCTTCAGAAAGATCAAACTCCGGTAGCTCAAGAGCCGCGCGAAGAAGTTGACCCAATTTTGCTTCGTCCAGTAGATGATCTCGAGCTAACTGTTCGTTCTGCTAACTGTTTGAAGGCAGAAAATATTTACTACATTGGTGATCTTGTTCAACGTACTGAAGTTGAGTTGTTAAAAACTCCTAACTTAGGTAAAAAATCGTTAACAGAGATCAAAGATGTTTTGGCATCGAAAGGTTTACAACTCGGCATGCGTTTAGAGAACTGGCCACCAGCTAGTCTCCGTATGGATGACCGATTTGCCTATCGTAGCCGTTAATTAAGTAGGACTATCACCATGCGTCATCGTAATAGTGGTGTGAAATTAGGCCGTACAAGCAGCCACCGTAAGGCGTTGTTTCAAAACTTAACAAATGCTTTAGTAGAGCATGAGTTAATTAAGACAACTTTGCCTAAGGCGAAAGAACTTCGTCGTGTTGCTGAGCCTTTAATCACTTTAGCTAAAAACGATACTGTTGCAAACCGTCGTTTAGCGTTTGCTCGTACTCGTTCAGCAGCAACTGTTGGTAAATTATTTACCGTTCTTGGCCCTCGTTACAAAGAACGTAACGGCGGTTATCTACGTGTTCTTAAAG